>JANYIY010000192.1 GCA_025358615.1 Gammaproteobacteria bacterium
GCAGCGCGCCAAATCGCTGTCGGAGATCGATGCCGTGAGCGAGCAGGAACTGGACGCGGCAGTGGCGAAGAATCAGGCAAATCTGGCATCCATCGACGCCGGTAAGGCAAGCGTGCGATCGGCGGAATTGAATCTCGGCTACGCCGTCATCACCAGCCCGATTGACGGTGTCATGGGTCGCGCACTGCTGCGTCCAGTTCCTGCTCGCTCACGGCATCGATCTCCGACAGCGATTTGGCGCGCTGCAGGTCGCGCTGCGACTGCGCGAGGGCCGCCTCGTTTTGTGCCAGTGCTGCCTTGGCCTGCGCCAGTGCGGCGATGTAGGGCTGGCGATCGATGATGAACAACAGATCCCCGGCCTTGACGCGCTCGCCTTCGATGGGTACGCGCTTCTCCAGCATGCCGCCCACCCGCGGCCGGATCTCCACCGTGTTGATGGCTTCGGTCTCGCCTACATAGTCCTCGGGAAATGACACCGGATGCGGGGTGACGGTGACGGTTGCAACGTCGACGGCCGCTGCAGGCGGCGGTGCGTCTTTGGAGCAGGCGCTGACCAGCAAAACGATGGACATTCCAGCAGCGGTGCGTATGACGCGGCGCCGCGCGGTAACGGAGCAAGACATGGTTTTTCCCTTAAGGCCGGCCGATGGGTGTACCCCATCGAAACAAGTCTAGTGCTGCCAGTCGACGAACACCAGCCGCACGCATCTTGCGAGGCGTCGGTAGATTTCCGTGAAACGCAAGCCGGGATCCGACAAGTACAGTGCGAAATGCTGATTCAATAGGGCAAAAATTACCGCAGTGGCATCGGTCAATGGCAGGCGAGCGTTCAGTCTGCCCGCGGCGCGCTGAGTCTTCAGCAATTCGCGTATCTGGGCTTGGGTTTTGGATTCTGCCTCGCGCACAAGCTCGGTCAAGCGGCCGTCATTGCCGATGCCCGGATAGACGGTCAGCCGCAACAGTTCGCGGCTGGCCCAGTTGCGGCCGCCTAAATTGCGGTAGGCCGACAACAGCGCCACCATTGATTGCGCAGGATCGGCGTGCGGGCGCTCAACCACGCGCTGCGCCCGTGCCAGCATGTGTCGAAGATCAGGCTCCAGCAGCGCGATCACGATGCCTTGCTTCGAATTGAAGTACTTGTAAACCGTGGCGACGCCGACATCCGCTTCGGCTGCAATCTCATCGAAGGTGGTGGCGGCGTAACCCTGTTTCTCGAACAGGCGCGCCGCTGCGGTCAGCATCGTGCCGCGGCGCCGGGCCTTTTGCGATGCTCGGCGCCCGCTCATGGGCTAAGGCTGGCGGAGAGACGTTTCGAGATGGCCGCTGCGAGATCATCGACGGGCTGCTGCGGGTGCAGCGCCTGCAGCACGCGCCCGTCCGGAGCCACCAGATAAAACAATGTGCCGTGATCGCTCACGGGCGAGATGGGTGAGCTTTGCCAGGGCACATCGAAGGTGCGCGCGGCCTCGGTGACGGCCTGCATGCTGCCGGTGAGCGCGCGAATTCGCGGATGGAAATGTGCGACGAAGGCGCGCAGCACTGCGGGCGAATCGTGGGCGGGGTCCAGAGTGACGAATAGCGGATCGATGGAATCGGCCAGTGGCCCTAGGCGCGTCAGCACCGCCGTCATGGTCGAGAGGGCCGCGGGACAGATTTCCCGGCAGGATGCGTAACCGAAATACACCAACAACCAATGCCCATTGAGTTCGCGCGCGTCCAAGGGCCGCCCGAATTGATCGATCAGGCGGGATTCCGTGGCTGCGCCCGTCGCGGACTGCGCCATGCTCAAGCTCACTATCAACGCGAATGCCAGAACGCGGCCGAGCGCCGTCATATGGCCACGATCCAGCCCATCGCGCCGCGCTCTGCCATATGACTTTGATGGGGATGAAACATGTAGCGGCCGCGGCGCGGCAGTCGGAATTCGATCATGGCGCGCTCGGCCGGCCCCAGTGCGACGATATCGGTGTGCTCGTGCGGGGTGAGCGAAGTTCCTGAGCGATACAGATCGAAGGTTTGTGCATGTAAATGAAACGAGGCGACGGGATCGTGCTCGAGCATGTTCATGAGATAGATCCGAACCAATTCGCCCATCGGCACCTTGAGCGGAAAGCGTTGGTAATAGCCCGCGAGACCGTTCCAGGTGTAGACGTCATTGCGACCGTCGCCATCGGTGTCGAACCCGCACAGGCAGAGTACGAACTCATGGGCCGCCGGCCGCGGCTCGCGCGGATCGACGATCATCGCGCCGTACATGCCCTTAGTGATATGCCGCGCATACGGCGGTACATGGCAGTGATACGGGTGCAGACCCACAGGACCGGCTTCGAATTGGTATACCTGATTGCCGCCGGTGGCGACGCGTTCCAGTCCGTCCTGCATCACATCATGGGCCCCATGGAAATGGATGCTGTGCGCAATCTCCGCATGATTGGCCAGGGTGATTTTCAGCTGTTCGCCGACGGTTGCACGGATGATGGGGCCGGGCACGCTGCCGCCGTAGGCCCAGACCTTGACGTTCTGTCCGACGGCGACTTCGAGTGTGGTTTCGACCACAGACAAATCGAATTCGCGCACGTCGCTGGAGAAAGGTGCACGAGCGGGAGGGATGTGCAGATTGTCGCGGCTGCCGGCGTAGTAGGCCGCGGGCGCGAATTTCGCTCCATAGCGATCGGCCGCCGGCCCGGCCGACGCTGATACCGTGGCGGGGTCGGTGGTGCAATCGAGATCCAAGGCGGGCAGTGCCGCCGCCGGCCGGTCCTTCGGACCCAACACCTTGCCGATGGACCATCCTGCCGCACCGATCAGGCCAATGCCTCCGCCCAGGCCGCCAAACCGGAACAGGTCACGACGGCGCAGGGACATTAGCTGATGCCGCCGATGGCAGCGCCGAGTGCCAGCACGACAAAATAGGCGGCACCGCCGCCGAGCGCCAGCAGTCGCACCCGTGGTGCCAGCCGGGCGCCGCCGAATAATAGATACCCCAGCGCCCCGACGAAGGGCAGCACGAAAATCAACACTGCCCAGATCCATACGACCGGCACTGCCAACTGCTCGCGGCGCCCGAGGTCCCATAGAGCCAGCGTGCTCCATAGGACGTACAACAGCAGCGGCAACAAGTAGGCATAAAGACCGAGAAGCATTTGCAGATTACTGGGCATGGTCACTGACATGGCAAATCTCCTATAAAGGGCAATTAGCTAAGCGCCTTCGGTCCGAGCGGTCCGCCCGCGAGCCACACGCCAATGGCCAATGGCAGCAGCCAAACGATGAGTCCGGTGATCACGATGGCAATCCGCGAAGAGCGCCGCAACGACGTTGCCGCGGTCAGCAAGTAACTCGCGCCGCCAATCAGCGGCACCAGAATGACGCAGGCTCCCCATCCGGCGCGAGTGCTGCCGTCCACCCGTTCGCCTAAGTCCATGAAGGCGAGCGATGCCCATGAGGCATATAGCAAGAAGGGAACCAGGTAGAGATAAATGACGAACCAGACTTGGAATGCAGTCGTGGGGTTCGCGAGTGAGAAGGGCGATGGCATGAGTGTCTCCGGAGCTAGAGCTTCGCCAGCGGCTTTTGCGAGGCCCCCGACGGGGTTTTGATGGCGTCGAGGTCGAGTTTCAAACCGGCAAATACATTCACCGCGGGGACTACCGGCGCGTCGGCGCCGCCGGGCATATTGATCTGAGCCGGCGGGACAGGACGGGTGCGGTAGTCGTTGAGCGTGAACCGGCCCATGCGAATTTGCGCGATGGAGCCGAAGAAGGTCATGTCGCCCGACAGATCCGAAGCCATCGGCACGCGAAATTTCCCGCAGCCGTTCAATGCCTGCAATCCCCAGGGCAGGGAGCTGCGAAATACGTTGCCGGAGAAGCAATTGCCCAGCGTGCCCAAACCGGAAGCCGCGAGATCGGCGCGGCCCGAACCCAGCACGGTATTGTCACGAATCACATGTCCAGTCGACGGCCAGTAATGCCGGTCCAGAATCGGAATCACCACAATGCCGTTATTACGGCTGCGCACGACGTAATTGCGCTCGACATGGTTGTTGTGAGTGCCCACCAAGGCAATGCCGTTGCCCGCCAGGGTCTCGGTGGCGTAGAAGCCCGCCGCCTCGTTGTCGAGTCCGCTGTCGCCGATGAGGTTGCCGACGATGGTGGTGTCGCGGCCCGGCGGGCTCAACTCTATGTCGAATGTCGAGGTGCTTATTCCACTGCGATTATGGGTAAAGCGCGAATTGATGACATACATGTCGCCGCTGGAATTCGTGCCCGAATAGCCGAGGCCGCTGTACTCGCCGACCACATCGTTCAGCACCACCCGGCAGGGCGCGCACTGGCCGACGTAGAACGAGGAATCGGGCGAGCCGCTGGCATAAGAATGCTCGAACAGGCCGTCGCTCGAACCGAAGGCATAAATTCCATAATCGCCGTTGTTGTAGGCGGTGAGATACGAGCCGCGAAATCCTTTTACAGCAGTCCAAAAGAAGCCATTCAGCGTGTAATTACGCGCCGTCATGTTCTCGATGGCCACGCCATTACCGCCGACCATGATGCCCGTGGCCAATTCGAATTTGCCGTCGAGAATGACGCTATTGCGGTCGACGCCGCGCAAGGTAATGCTGGGCGTGGTGACGAACACCGATTCGGTGTATTCGCCCTTGTCGATCAGTACCAGATCACCGGGATTCGCCGCATCCACGCCGTTTTGAATGGTGGGGTAGTCCTGCGGTACGCGCCGGGTAACGCCGGAGGCGGTGTCGACAGCCGGCAGCACGCCGCGAGTTCCCGGCGGCGTGTACTCGACGTTGCCGACCACGACCACGCCGACCATTCCCGCCTTGCCGTCCGGCGTCGCGTGAAAGCTGCAATAAAAGGGATACACGCCCTCCTTGGAGAGCACGATTTCACTCATGTCCTCCGGCCGCATTTTGATGTTGCCGAAGGTTTTTTCGCTCGACCAGGATTTGTCGACGGCGATGGCATTGTGATCGTTGCGGCCGGCGTTGATGAAGACGATCGAGCCGCCCACCGGCACGTGAATGATGGCCGGGGAATAGCTGTTGTCCGCCATGGACACGAGCACGGTGCCGGTGGGTTTGACTTCGGGCTTGCCGCAGCCGCCGACGCTAAGCGCGAGCCACAGCGAGCAGATCAGGTACCCTGCCGAACGACCGGTAATCCGCGCCGACTGAATCATGATTACCCCGTCAAGGGTGAGGAGAAATGTATAGTTCTTTTAGGTTTACTATTCGTTTTAACGAACATACGCCCGAAGATATGGGCTGTCAACGCGGCGGGAAGCGGCAGAAAACCGGCCGCCGCGGCAAGGAGAGTGCTCTCCTCGCGGCGGCGGCGGGCAAAACTAGAACGACTGCCTGAATTCCACGCCGACGGTGCGCGGCTGATTGATGAACAGCCGTGGCCGGCCCGGAACCTCCGCTGCAATCGAGCGGTTATCGCCGAGATTGGCAAGCTCGTTGGCGAGATTTTTGCCAACCAGCGCAACTTCCAGGGGTCCGTGCGCAAAAGCTATTCTTGCGTTAATGAGCCGGTAAGCGCCGCGCTCGCGGGGATTGGCGGGGTCATTATTGGCACTGAAGCTGCGTCCGACGTAGGAGAAGTCCGCGCCTGTGACCATTTTCCAGCTGCTCGTCAGATCCGTCGTGTATGCGGCCGAGGCATTGCCGGTCCAGTCGGGCACTTGATAAATGGGCGAGCCCACTTGCTGCGGCGAGGACGCGCTCTGCTGCGTTATTTTCGCATTCTGATAGCCGATGCCCAGCGACACCTCGAGAGGCTCGGTGGGCCGGGCGTGCACTTCCATCTCGCCGCCCTTGCTCACCGCGGCGCCGGCGTTTGCCCGGTACTGGAAACCGCACGGCAGCAGGATCTGCTGCTGAATGTTATCCCACTTGATATAGAAGGCGGCCGCGTTGAAGGTCAGACGATGATCCAGCCACGAGGTCTTGGTGCCGAGTTCGTAATTCCACAGCGAATCGGATTTGAAGCTGCGGGTGTCTGCAATGTTGATACTCGGGTCGATTAGATGAAGCGCGGCGACGCAGTCGTTGGCGCCTCCCGGCGTGCCCGGCGGCACGATCGGCACGAGGCCGCCCGGTCTGAATCCCTTCGCCGCACTCACGTACACCATCTGATCACGGGTAATGTGGTAGTCGGCTTCGAATTTCGGATTGACGCCGCTCTCGGTCGTGGTATCGGTCGGGCTGACAGTGGGCGGTCCGCCACCCGTGGCCAATCCGTCTTCATAGCCATAAGCCGTGGTCTTTACTTGATACCAGCGCAGGCCGCCGGTGAGCTTCAAGGCTTCGAAGGGCTGAAAGGACACTTCGCCGAAGGCCGCCGGCTCCTTGACCTCGGTGTAGAAGTCCGATGCGAATATCAAATTGGGGATGTCACTCAATTGGACGCCTATGGTGGCGTCGAGGCCTGGGACGGTCGCCGGCGGGTAGTAGGCGGCGAAGGGCAGGCGGCCGTGGAAATCCGAGTAGAAGCCGCCGACCACGAACTGCACCGGTCCGGGCAGATCGGAAGCGAAGCGCACTTCCTGGACGAATCGTTGATACTTCTTGACCTCGCTGATCGGGCCCGGCTGCGGCGTGCCCACGGCGCCGCAAGCGCCGGCCGTAACGGCGGCGGCATCGCAGCCGCTGGTGATCGCCGCATAGACGAAGTCGGATTCATCTTCGGTTTCGTACACCTTGCGATTAAAGTAGGCGGTGGAGGAGACGAGGTCACCGACCCCGGTCTTCCAGTGCACGCCGATAGAATACAGCTGCCAGGCGTCGTAGCCGCCCTCGGGAATATTGAAAAATCGCGCCTGGGTGAGATCCGTCGCCTGCATCGCATTCGGCAGCGTGTTCGGTCCCGAAGGAACGGGGTAGCCGTAGCCGTTGCCGGGCATCGAGAGATAGTCCGCCATCGGGAAACCGTTGTAAGTGGCTTTCTGCATCATCACGCGCGGCGTGATAGTTACGGCGTCGTTGAGTTTGACGGTCAGAGTCGCGGCGCCGCCGTAGGTGTTGAGCTCGCCGACATTGTCTACCGTGGTGATGCCGGTGGTGGACAGGGGCGTGCAGGCGCCCGACATCGCGGCCGCGGGATCGGTGCAGTAACTGCGCTTGAAGTAGCCGGCTTCCGTGTCGTAAAAGCCGCTTAAGCGAAGTGCGGCATGATCCTGAACCAACGGGATATTGACCACTCCGTCGCCGGTGTAGTTGGGTTGGTTGGTATGATCGGTGGACGACGCTCCGCCATGTATTTCCGCCGAGAAATCGTTGAGATTTGCCTCCTTGGTGATGATGCGCACCACACCGCCCATGGAACGTGCGCCGTACAAAGTGCCCTGCGGCCCGCGCAGCACTTCGATGTGGTCGATGTCGAGCACCCGCGGATCGAGAGAATCCGGCAGCGGTGTGTCGTCGATATAGAATCCGGTGACGTTGTCGCCGGAGATGC
>JANYIY010000402.1 GCA_025358615.1 Gammaproteobacteria bacterium
TCCTCGATGGACCTGCGCGCGAAACTCTGCGCTAGATCGATCTCAGTGCCTTGATAGATCAATTTGCGCGAGCCCAGCAAGCTGTCGGCAAGACCTTGGAACAGGGTTTCGATCATTTCCATGAGATCGGTGTAATCCGCATACGCCTGATACAGCTCGAGCATGGTGAACTCGGGATTGTGCTGCGTAGACACCCCTTCGTTGCGGAAATTTCTGTTGATCTCGTACACCCGTTCGAAGCCGCCGACGGTAAGCCGCTTCAAATACAGCTCCGGCGCGATGCGCAGGTACATGTCCAGGTCGAGTGCGTTGTGATGGGTCTTGAAGGGACGCGCCGCGGCGCCGCCGGGGATCGGGTGCAGCATCGGCGTTTCCACTTCCAGGAAGCCACGCGCGTCGAGGAAGGCGCGCAGATAGCGCACGATCGCCGAGCGCGTTTCGAACACCCGCCGGCTGTCCTCATTCATGATCAAATCGACATAGCGGCGCCGGTAACGCAATTCCGTATCCGCGATGCCGTGCCATTTGTCGGGCAGCGGCCGCAGCGATTTGGTGAGCAGCACCAGACGCTCGGCCCGCACCGACAACTCACCGGTCTTGGTGCGAAATAATGTGCCCTCGGCGCCGACCACGTCGCCGACGTCCCAGCCCTTGAAGTCGTCGTAAACCTCGCCGAGCGCCTGCTGCTGCAGGAACACTTGAATGGCGCCGCTCGAATCTTCGAGCTTGGCAAAGCTCGCCTTGCCCATGACCCGTTTGGCGCGCATCCGGCCCGCAACCTTTACCCGGATGAGCGCCGCATCGAGCGCCTCGCCGCTCTTGGCGCCATATGACGTCAGAATATCCGCGGCGAGCGCATCGCGGCGATAATCGTTCGGAAAGGCGCTACCGCGCTCGCGCAGCTTCGCGAGCTTTGCACGCCGCTCCGCTATTAAATGATTCTCGTCGTCGTCGCTCATAGTCGCGTTGCTCAGAGCCCCTGTTTTAGGCTGGCTTGCATGAATTCGTCGAGCGCTCCATCGAGCACTGCAGTCGTGTTGCCGATTTCCACACCGGTGCGCAGATCCTTGATCCGCGACTGATCCAGAACGTAGCTGCGGATTTGGTTGCCCCAGCTTACGTCAGATTTGGAGTCTTCGAGAACCTTGGCGGCGGCGTTGCGCTTGTTGAACTCGAGTTCGTAGAGTTTGGCCTTCAGCATTTTCATCGCGGTCGAGCGGTTCTTGTGCTGGCTGCGCTCGCCCTGGCAAGCCACCACAATGCCGCTCGGGATGTGCGTGATTCGCACCGCGGATTCGGTCTTGTTCACATGCTGTCCGCCGGCGCCGCTGGAGCGGTACACGTCGGTACGCAAGTCGGCAGGATTGATCTCGATATCAATGTCATCGTCCACTTCCGGAGAGACGAACACGGAGGCGAATGACGTGTGCCGCCGATTCCCCGAGTCGAACGGCGACTTTCGCACCAAGCGGTGCACGCCGGTCTCGGTCCGCAGCCAACCATAGGCATAGGGGCCGATCATGTTGATGGTTACCCCCTTGATTCCGGCCACTTCGCCATCGCTCTGATCGATGATTTCGGTCTTGATGCCATGCCCATCGGCCCACTTGAGATACATGCGCAGCAACATGGCGGCCCAATCCTGCGCTTCGGTGCCGCCTGCGCCGGCTTGAATATCGAGGAAAGCATTGTGCGAGTCCATCTTGCCCGGGAACATGCGCTGGAACTCCAGCTGCTCCACCTCGCGGGACAGCCGATTGACATCGGCCTCGATTTCCCCGGCGGTCCCGGCATCGGCCTCTTCGGCCGCCAGTTCCAGGAGTTCCGCAGCGTCGCTCAAGGCGCGCTTGAGACGATCCAGGCCGCCGACCACCAGCTCCAGCTGAGCGCGTTCCTTGCCCAGATCCTGGGCACGCTCCGGATTATTCCAGACGCCAGGCTGCTCGAGCTCGCGCTCTACTTCCTGCAGACGCTCGTGTTTGTTGTCGTAATCAAAGATACCTCCTCAAAGAGTCGGTGCGCTCCTCGAGATCTTTGATGAATCGCTTGATTTGATTGAGTTCCATGGGCTCGAATCCTAGCACATCGCGCCGCGCGTCATCCCACTGCGCGCACCTGCTGGCAATTCAATTGCACGCTCTCATTGCCCCGATACTCGTTGACCTCGAGACGATAGGCGAGCTGAATGCGCGCGCCGCTGCGTACCAGCGGATCCTCGGTGCCGCCTCCGATGTAGCCGAAGGCAATGGCTTCGATGAGTTCGCTGCCGCGCGCGCCCCTGCCGTTGACGCGGGCGCCGCCACCCG
>JANYIY010000475.1 GCA_025358615.1 Gammaproteobacteria bacterium
CCTGCGCCTCGAGCAACTCTTCGATGCGCGCGAACACCGTCGTGAGTACTTGCGGTTCCGGCAGATTGGTGATGCGAAAGCAATTGCGGTACGCCACATTGAAACTTACGCCCGGTGCCACCAAGACATGCTTGTTCTCCAAGAGGTCGAGCGCAAAGGTCTGGTCGTCAAAGTCCGGCAGCACATCTTTGCGCACCTCGACGAAGGAATACAGCGCGCCCATCGGTCGAGCGAGGCGCAGATACTTGCTGGCGGCGACACCGTCGAGAATGGTCTGTCGCGATTCGTACAGGCGGCCGCCCGGCCGCGTCAACTCGCGAATGCTTTGATGCCCTCCCAGAGCCGTTTGCACCGCCCATTGCCCCGGCACATTGCTGCATAGGCGCAGCGATGACAATAGCTCGAGGCCGCTTAGATATTCTGTCGCGCTTTCGGTGTCGCCGGAAAATGCCGCCCAACCGACGCGATAGCCGCAGGCGCGATAGACCTTCGAGAGACCGCTCATGGTGCAGCACAGAGTGTTGTGCACCAGCGTGGCCATCGGCACGAATTCGGCGGCGTCGTACAGGATCTGGTCGTAGATCTCGTCGGACAAGACCACCAGGCGATGCTTCTCCGCCATACGCGCGATCGCGGCCAAGGTGTCGCGCGGATACACGGCGCCCGTGGGGTTATTCGGGTTGACGATGACGATGGCCCGCGTGCGTTTGGTCACCAGGGCTTCGATTTCCTCCGCTTCGGGTATGAACGCGCGCGCGGCGTGACAGGGGTAGTGCACTGCACGGCCGGAATTGAGATTCACCGCGGCCGTCCACAGGGGATAGTCCGGACTCGGCACCAGCACCTCATCGCCGGGGTTGAGCAGCGCTCGCAGGCTCAGATCGATGAGCTCGCTCACGCCATTGCCGATGAACACCTCCTCCGCCGTCACGCCGCGTACGCCGCGCTCCTGCTGCTGCATCACCACCGCCTCGCGTGCCGGGAAAATGCCCTTCTGGTGCACGTATCCCTCGCTGTGGCGCAGATTCTCAATCATGGCCAGGCGCATGGTTTCGGGAGTTCTGAACCCAAAGGCATAGGGATTGCCGATATTGAGCGAAATGATGTCGTAGCCCAGACGCTCCAGCGCCGCGGCGCGCCGCGCCAGCTTGCCGCGAATTTCGTAGCGTACATTGGCCAGGCCCTCGCTGGGGCGCACCGGTTTGCGTTGTGTCATGAGGGCAAGAATAGCGGAATATCTCAATGTCGGCGAAAGACTGACAGCAGATGGCGATTTCCCCGCCTTGCGAGTTCGGCAAGGCGCGACATACTTCACCAATGAAACGCCTGTTGTGCGCTATTTTCTTGGTCGGCGTCATATATTCGGGCACCTCAGCCTTCGCCGTGGATGCGGTGCGTCAGTCCAGCGCCTCCCTTAATCAGCGCCAGATCAGGGGCTGCATGGCCAAACGCATGTCCTCGGACAGAACCGTCTCCTACAACGACGCAAAGAAGGTCTGCGCCGATGCCGTCAAGGCGCAAAATCAAACAGCGGCTCCGCCACTGGCGGCAGCCAGCTCCGGCGGCGGCAAATAGGCCGGCGCCGCCGCGTTGGCGCAGTCGGTCCCTAAGTCAAGAATTCCCGCGCGCGGTGACAGGCCACCTGGTGCCCGGCCGCAATTTCCTCGAGCATCGGCACGTGGGTCGCGCAGACGGCCAGCGCGTAGCCGCAGCGATTGCGAAACGCACAGCCTCCGGTCGGCGGCGTCATTGCCGGTGATTCGGCAACCAAGGACGGGCGAATCGCCGCAGCCTGCGCGGGGTCGCGCTCGACCGGCAGCGGCGGCGGTACGGCGGCCAGCAGCGCTCGGGTGTAAGGATGAACGGGCGCGGCGAACAGCGCATCGCGCGCAGCAATTTCCACCAGCGTACCCGAGTACATCACGAGAATCCGATGACTCAGGTGCCGCACCACGGCTAGATTGTGGCTGATGAACAGCATTGCCGTGCCGTCGTCGCGCTGTAAATCCAACAGCAGATTAACGATCTGACCCTGGATTGAGACGTCCAAGGAACTGACCGGCTCATCGCATATCAAAAGCCTGGGGCGCAAAATCATGGCGCGCGCGATGCCGATGCGCTGACATTGGCCGCCGCTGAATTCATGCGGATAGCGGCCCATCATGTCGGCGGCTAGACCGACCCTCAGCAGCATTTCGCCTACCCGCACGCCGCGCGCAGCCGCAGTCAACCGCGATTCGAAGATTCGCAGCGGCTCCGCAATGCTTTCACCCACGGTCATACGCGGATCCAAGCTTGCCAGCGGATCCTGAAAGACGATCTGCAGATCACGGCGCAACTCGCGCAATGCGCGCGAGTCGCAGGACAAGAGTTCCCGGCCGCTCCACAACACAGAGCCACCGCTCGCCCGAACCAGACGCAGAATGGCTCGCGCAAGCGTCGACTTACCGGATCCCGATTCGCCCACCAAGCCCAATGTCTCCCCGGCGAACAGATCAAATGTCACATCGTGCAGCGCGGCGCGCCCACCGAAATCCACCTTTAAATCGCTGATCCGCAGCAGTGGCTCCGAGGACCCGGCATCCGTGGCGGCCAGTACATTCATGGCAGCGGGTAGTGGCAAGCCATCGCGGCTCCCTCGCCGCCATCGCGCAACAGCGGCCGCTCTACCCGGCAGCGTTCGGCGACGCGCGGACAGCGCGCTGCGAAAGCGCATCCCACGAGTTCATCTCCCGCCCGCGGCGGCTGCCCACGAAGAGTCGGGAGCCGTTCCAGGCGTGGGCCCGAGAGGCTCGGTATGCATTTCAATAGCTCTGCCGTATAGGGATGGCGGGCCTGCCGGAACAGCCCGGCCGCGCTCGCGCTTTCGACGACGCGACCCGCATACATGACCAGAATCCTATCGGCTAGACCGGCGACCACCGCCAGGTCATGGCTGATCAGCACCAGCGACATGCCAACTTCCGCGCGCACCGCGCGCAACAATTCGATGATCTGCGCCTGCACGGTGACGTCCAGCGCGGTGGTGGGCTCGTCGGCAACAACCAGCGCGGGATCGCACAGCAGGCTCATGCCTATCATCACCCGCTGCCGCAGTCCGCCCGATAATTCATGCGGGTACTGATTCATCCGGCGTTGCGCTTCCGGTACCCTCACCCGCTCCAGCATGCGTCGCGCCGCATCCCGCGCCGCGCTCCACGACATACCGGCATGACACACGAGAACCTCGGCGAGCTGCTCGCCCACCTTCAAATGCGGAGTCAGTGAAGTCATCGGATCTTGAAAAATCATAGTGAGCTTCGAGCCACGGATGCTATTCAAGCGTTCGCGGTCAAGACCCAAGATCTCTTCCTCACCGAAGCGCACACTGCCGTCGACCGCTGCATTGCCTGCGAGCAATCCCATCACGGCCATGAACACCTGAGTCTTGCCTGACCCGGACTCTCCGACGACGCCTACGCACTCGCCGGGCCACACGCTCAAGGACACCTGGCGCACGGCGGCGATGGCCGCCGCCCGCTGCGTGAAATTCACATTGAGATTCTCGACGCGCAATGTGGGGAGCACGCCTCAGCGCTCCTTGACGTCGAGGGCGTCGCGCAAGCCGTCGCCGAAAACATTGAGCGCAAGCAGCAGCACGGCCAGCAATCCGCCGGGCACCAACAATATCCAGGGCGCTGCCTCCATTTCGCCGGCGCCTGCTGCGATCAGCGTTCCCAAGCTTGCGTGCGGCTCTTGAATTCCCAATCCGAGAAAGCTTAGGAAGCTTTCGAACATGATGATCTGCGGAACGGTGAGTGTGGCATATACAATGACGGGCCCCATCACATTGGGGATTACGTGTTTGACGATGATGCGCACAGTACCCGCGCCGGATGCCACTGCGGCCTCGATGAATTCCTTCTGCCGAACGCTCAAGGTTTGCCCGCGCACGATACGGGCCATGGTCAGCCAGCCGACCGCGCCGATCGACAGGAACAACAGGTAGACACTGCGGCCGAATATGACGGTCAGGAATATGACGAAGAATATCAGCGGCAAGCCGCTCAATATCTCGATGATGCGCATCATCACGTGGTCGGTGTTTCCGCCGATGTAGCCCGCGATCGCACCGTAGGCGATGCCGACCAATAAACTGACAGAGCTTGCTACCAATCCCACCGCCAACGAGACCCGCGCCCCCTCGAGCGTGCGCGCGAA
Source organism: Gammaproteobacteria bacterium (assembly GCA_025358615.1). Classification (GTDB taxonomy): domain Bacteria; phylum Pseudomonadota; class Gammaproteobacteria; order Steroidobacterales; family Steroidobacteraceae; genus Bog-1198. The sequence continues at coordinate 4,201 of JANYIY010000475.1, forward strand.
CAGATCGCGGCCCAATCGGTCGGTGCCGAACCAGTGCGCGTTCTGCAGTCCCGGTTGCGAGGCGACGTGCGACCAATCAAGCGCCTGACTGCCGTTCGGATTGAACCACGGACCGAACAAGGTCAAGGCTACGATGCCCAACGTAACCGCCAGCGCACACATGGCGCCCGGATTCGATCGCAGACGCCGCAGGACATCATCGACGAGACTGCTGATCATTGCAATCGCACGCGCGGATCGAGCCAGGCGTACAAGAGGTCCACGATCAAGCCCATGAGGATGAGCAGAGTGGAGTAAATGATCACCATGCCGAGTACCAGCGTGTAGTCTCGATTGAGCGCCCCCTGCACCATGTAGCGCCCGATGCCGGGCAGTCCGGCGATGGATTCGACGACCAAAGAGCCGGTCATGATGGACGCAACCGCCGGGGGCAGGTAGCTCGCCACGGGCAGGAGCGCGGGCCGCAGGGCATGGCGCAGGAGCAAGGTACGCCGCGGCAGCCCTTTGGCGACCGCGGTGCGGATGTAGTTGCTGCGCAGCACTTCGAGCATGCTCCCGCGCACCAACCGCGCTATCACGCTGAGCGGCGGCAGCGCCAGCGCGGCGACCGGCAATAAGAGATGTTTGATCGAAGCAGGTTCCCAGCCGGCCACCGGCAGCCAATGCAAATAGATGCCGAACAGCAGACCCAGAAAGGGCAGCACCACGAACGACGGAATGGCGATTCCAACGACGGCTACCGACATCGTGAGGTAGTCCGCCGCGGAGTTGTGACGAAGCGCGGCAAACGTGCCGATGGGAACGCCTAAGATCAAGGCAAGCGCCATCGCCAGCGTCCCCAATTCGAGCGTCACGGGAAACCCCTGCCCGATAAGCTCGGTTACCGAGAAATCCTTATATTTGAATGAGGGGCCGAAATCGCCGCGCGCCAGCGCGCCAAGGTAGCGCCCGTACTGAGTCCAGATCGGCTGATCCAGACCGTACGCGCTCTGCAGATTCGCCATGATTTCGGGCGGCAAAGTCTGTTCCTGGTCGAACGGGCCGCCAGGCGCCGCGCGGATAAGAAAGAAAGTGATCGTGACAATGACGAACACGGTGGGAACCGCGCCGGCCAGACGGGTCAGGAAGTAGCGCAACATCTTGCCCAAGTCTATCGATTGACCGCATGGTGGACAAGCGAGGCCGCGATCCTTAAAATAGCGCGCCGAACGATTAGCGTGCCTCGCCAATCACCCTATTTTCTCGAGGATTCATGGAATCGACACGTCCAATCCGCGCGCTGATGCGCGGCCTCGATGCGCTGACTGTACTGAATTTGCGCGACGGTGCGACGGTTTCGGAAGTGGCTCAAGAGATTCACCTGCCGCGCACCACCGTCTATCG
>JANYIY010000481.1 GCA_025358615.1 Gammaproteobacteria bacterium
GTTGTAGGCAATGTTGGCGCTGTCGAGATTCGGGCAGACCAACAGATTGGCGCTGCCGTGTAGAGTGCTGCCGGGCAGTACGCTAGATCGAGCGGCCTCGTCCAGGGCGCTGTCGCCGTGCATTTCTCCGTCCACCTCGAGATCCGGAACGCGCTCGTGCAACAACGCCAGGGCCGCACGCATTTTTAAGGCGGAAGGCGCATCGCTGCTGCCGAAATTCGAGTGCGACAGCAATGCTACCTTGGGGGTCAAACCGAAGGCGCAGAGCTGATCCGCAGCCAGCCGGGTAATTTCGGCCAGCTGCTCGGCGCTGGGGTCGAGGTTGACATGCGTGTCGACGATGAATACCTGGCGGCCCGGCAAAATCAGCCCGCTCATCGCACCGTACACATTGACCCCCGCACGGCGGCCAATGACCTGGTCGATGTAGTACAGGTGCCGTGCAGTGGTGCTGATGGTCCCGCAGATCAGCCCGTCGGCTTCGCCTTTCTTTAAAAGCATGGCGGCGATCAAAGTGGTGCGGCGGCGCATCTCCAGTTTCGCGTATTGGGGGGTCACGCCGCCGCGCTCGGTGAGCTTGTGATAGGCCTGCCAGTACTCGCGGAAACGCGAATCATTCTCCGGGTTGACGACACTGAAGTGCTCGCCCAGCCGGATGCGCAGGCCGTGGCGCTTGATGCCGCCCTCGATCACCGCCGGACGGCCGACCAGAATGGGGGTGGCGAGCTTCTCGTCAACCGCAATTTGCACGGCGCGCAGCACCCGATCATCCTCGCCCTCGGCATAGACGATGCGGCTGCGTTGTGCGGGCAAGGCACGCGCGGCGGCATAGATGGGCTGCATCAAGCTGCCGCTGTGATAAACGAACTGCAGCAGCCGCTGGCCATAGGCGTCCAGATCGGCGATGGGGCGGGCGGCAACACCCGACAGCATGGCCGCCTTGGCGACCGCCGGTGCAATTTTGACGATCAGGCGCGGATCGAAGGGTTTGGGGATGAGGTATTCGGCTCCAAACGCCAGATCTTCCATGCCCCCGTAGGCCGCGGCAACGACATCGCTCTGCTCCTGACGGGCCAACTCCGCAATGGCATGCACAGCAGCAATTTCCATGGGCCGGGTGATGGTGGTGGCGCCCACATCGAGTGCACCGCGGAATATGAAGGGGAAACACAGCACATTGTTGACCTGATTCGGATAATCGCTGCGGCCGGTGGCGATCACGGCATCACTGCGCACGGCGCGGACTTCCTCCGGCAGGATCTCTGGTGTCGGATTTGCCAACGCGAGAATCAAGGGCTTCGGCGCCATCTTCGCGACCATTGCCTGCGTCAGCACTCCGCCTGCGGACAGCCCGAGGAATACATCAGCTTCACCAATGATGTCGTTCAGGGTGCGGAAAAGCGTTGCTTGCGCAAAACGAGCTTTTTCGGGATCCATCAGCTCCTGCCGGCCCTCATACACGACGCCGGCGAGATCCGACAGCCACACATTCTCGCGCACCAGACCCAAATCCAGCAGCAGATCCACGCAGGCGAGCGCCGCGGCGCCGGCGCCGCTCACCACCAGTTTGATTTTCCTGATGTCTTTACCCACGACTTGCAGCCCATTCAGACAGGCGGCGCCGACAATGATGGCGGTGCCATGCTGGTCGTCATGGAACACCGGAATTTTCATGCGCTGCCGCAGCGCTCGCTCCACGATGAAGCATTCCGGCGCTTTGATGTCCTCGAGATTGATGGCCCCGAAAGTGGGCTCGAGAGCGGCTATGAGCTCTACCAGCTTGTGCGGATCGCGCTGCTCGACCTCGATGTCGAACACATCGATGCCGGCAAATTTCTTGAATAACACCGCCTTGCCTTCCATGACAGGCTTCGCGGCGAGCGGTCCGATGGCCCCCAGCCCGAGCACGGCGGTGCCGTTTGTGATGACCCCGACCAAGTTGCCGCGCGCGGTAAAGCGAAAGGCGTTGAGCGGATTCTCGACAATGGCCTCGCAGGCGGCGGCGACCCCCGGCGAATAGGCCAGCGCCAGGTCGCCTTGGTTGAGCAGTTGCTTGGTGGCTGTAATCGACAGCTTTCCGGGAGTCGGAAATTCGTGATAGTCGAGAGCCGCCTGTCTGCGTGCTGCCTTTAGGTCATCGATTTTCAACTGGGGAATCCTTATGAATGGGTCTAGACTACCCTGGGTAGACGCTAGGTTAACCTCTCAATTCGGAGGATGCGACCATGGGCACGACTCTCGTCAGCGGTGAGGATGCGATACTTCATCAGGAAGTGCTGCGAATCCCGGTCTACCGGCCTTTCAGTTGGTTGCGCGCCGGCTGGCAGGACATGCGCAGGCACTGGGGC
>JANYIY010000489.1 GCA_025358615.1 Gammaproteobacteria bacterium
CGCTGATTCCGCGGGCCATCGCCGCCGGACTGCCGGTGCTCGCGATATGCCGCGGATTTCAAGAAATGAATGTCGCCTATGGCGGCACGCTGCAACAGCGACTGCACGAGGTGCCCGGAAACCTCGATCACCGTGAAGACGAATCCGCACCGCTGGATGTGCAATACGGACCGGCTCACGAAGTCCTGTTGGAGCCTGGAGGGACCTTGCGCACCATCGCCGGACAGGATCGCCTGCAAGTCAATTCCCTGCATTGGCAAGGAATAGAGACCCTGGGGAAGGATTTGGCTGTCGAGGCGCGCGCACCGGACGGAGTCATCGAGGCATTCCGGGTCGCAGACGCACCGACTTTCGCCGTAAGCGTGCAGTGGCATCCTGAATGGCAGTTTGCGCAAAATCCATTTTCGCGCGCCTTGTTCGCGGCATTCGGTGAAGCCAGTCGGGCGCGCACAGTTGACAGGTGATTCATGGCCAGCACGATTCAGCAATTCTTAAGAGAGCACGGCATATCGGAAGTCGAGGCCATCATCCCGGACATGGCCGGTGTCGCGCGCGGCAAGCTCATGCCCGCGGAGAAATTTGCGGAGGAGGAGGGCATGCGCCTGCCGGAAGCGATCTTCCTGCAGACGGTGACCGGCGACTATCCCGACGATCAAAGTGCCATGAATCCGTCGGATATCGATATCGTCCTCAAGGCGGATCCGAAAACAGTGCGGGTGGTCCCCTGGGCGGCGGAGCCGACCGCGCAGGTGATTCATGATTGCTTCTACGGCGACGGCCAGCCGGTCACCATGGCGCCGCGCTATGTATTGCGGCGGGTACTCGATCTGTACGAGGCGCATGGCTGGGAGCCGGTGGTGGCGCCGGAGCTCGAGTTCTTCCTGGTCGAGCCCAATGTAGATTCCGACTATCCGTTGAAGCCGCCGGTGGGTCGCTCGGGCCGTCCGGAAATCGGTCGCCAGGCGTACAGCATTGCCGCAGTGAACGAGTTCGATCCGCTGTTCGACGACATGTATTCGTTTTGCGAAGCTCAGGATATCGAAATCGATACCCTGATCCACGAGGCCGGCGCGGCGCAGATGGAAATCAACCTGCTGCATGGCTATCCCATGAGCCTCGCCGACCAAGCCTTTTTGTTCAAGCGCACCGCGCGCGAGGCGGCACTGCGGCACAAGATGTATGCCACGTTCATGGCCAAGCCCATGGCGAAGGAGCCGGGCAGCGCCATGCACCTGCACCAAAGCATCGTCGATGTGAAGACCCGCAAGAACATCTTCAGCAATGCCGACGGCTCGCCCTCGACGCTGTTCTTCGGACACATCGCCGGTTTGCAGAAGTACCTGCCGGGTGCCATGTCCCTGTTCGCACCGAACGTGAACAGTTACCGGCGCATCAGCCGCTACTCCTCGGCGCCCATCAATGTGCATTGGGGCTACGACAACCGAACCGCCGGCCTGCGAGTGCCGATGTCGGGGCCCGAGGCGCGGCGCGTTGAGAACCGGGTGGGCGGCGCGGACGCGAATCCTTACCTGGCGATCGCGGCATCATTGGCCTGCGGCTATCTCGGCATGGTGGAGGGATTGAAGCCCTCCGAGCCGATCTCCGGCAGCGCCTATGACCTCGCCATCGCCCTGCCGCGCACCTTGGCGGAGGCGCTGCGCCTGCTGCGCGAGTCCAAGCCGCTGGTTGACCTGTTCGGCGATCGCTTCGTGCTGGCCTATACGGCGGTCAAAGAAGCGGAGTACGAGACTTTCGCGCAAGTCATCAGTTCATGGGAACGCGAGCATCTACTGTTGAACGTGTAGCGCGCCCCGCGCTGCTGCGATATAACTAGTACTCCAGGCCCGAGACGAGCGTGCAACGAGCGCATTGCAGAGGCAACGTGCAATGTACGCCGTGCGGTCGTCGTGGCGCACTTAAGATTAAGGGGAAGCGGTTGATGGTAAGCGTTCGTCGGATGGCGATTCTGGCCCTTGGCTGTGTATTGACCTTGAGCGCTTGCGGAGATCGTAAATCGGACCCCGGTTCGGCATCCGGTTCCCCGGCAGGGTCCGGCACCGCCGCCGGCGGGAAGGTGCTGAACCTCTACATCTGGTCCGACTACCTTGCCGCTGACACACTGTCGAACTTCGAGAAGCAGACGGGCATCAAGGTGCACGTCGCTTACTTCGACACCAATGAAACCTTGGAGACCAAACTGCTGGCGGGCAGCAGCGGCTACGATGTGGTCGTGCCCACGGCCTCGTACTTCGAGAGGCAAATCAAGGCCGGCGTCTATCTGACCCTCGATAAGTCCAAGCTGCCGAATCTGAAGAACATGGATCCGCAGCTCATGTCGAAGGTGGCGTTGCACGATCCGGACAACGCCCACGGCATCATTTACACCTGGGGCACCAACGGCATCGGCTATAACGAGAAAATGGTCAAGGCACTGATGCCGGATGCGCCGCTCGACAGCTGGCGCCTGGTGCTCGATCCGGCCGTAACTTCGAAAGTGGCCAAGTGCGGGATCAGCGTGTTGGATTCGCCCGCTGAAATGCTGCGTGCCGTCTACAACTACCTGGGCAAGGATCCGAACTCGCAGAATGCCGGCGATCTGGTGCTGGCCGAAGCGGTTCTCAGCAAGATCCGGCCCTATATCCACAACATCAATTCCTCGGAGTACATCGAGGCGCTGGCCAACGGCGATCTGTGCATTGCCGTGGGCTACAACGGCGACGTGATGCAGGCCCGCGACCGGGCCCGCGAGGCGAACAAGGGCATAGAGGTCAAGTACTTTGTGCCCAAGGAAGGTTCCATACTGTGGTTCGATATGCTGGCGATCCCGAAGGATGCGCCGAATCCCGACAGCGCCTACGCCTACTTGAACTACATTATGACGCCGCAGGTCATCGCCGACATATCGAATTTCAAGCGCTACGCCAACGGCAATATTGCGTCGCAGCCGCTGGTGCTGGACTCCGTCAAGAATGATCCCGGAATCTATCCGCCGCCCGAGCAGCGGCAGAAGCTGGCGGTGCAGCTCGCGGACTCGGCCGACCAAACACGTGCCATTACCCGCGTGTGGCAAAAATTCAAGACGGGCCAATAGGCGATGACGACATCCGGTGGAGCGGCGGTCAAAGCTGAACCTTGGAAGGACCCGGCGGCAAAGCCCTACGTTCAGGTGGACCGAATCACCAAGTCGTTCGGCGATTTCAAAGCGGTCGATGATGTCAGCCTGAAGATCTACAAGGGCGAAATATTCTGTCTGCTGGGCGCGTCGGGCTGCGGCAAGACGACCCTGCTGCGCATGCTGGGCGGATTCGAAACGCCGAGCTCAGGCAAAATATTCATCGACGG
>JANYIY010000491.1 GCA_025358615.1 Gammaproteobacteria bacterium
GGGTCATCGTCGACCACCAGTACTGTTGCCGGGGTGCTGTCTTGTTGTTCGGACGTTTTCATCATTTCCTCAGAGCTTATGCGGCATTCGAAGCGCGTTCGCGGGTCAAGGCGGCGCAGAAATCTTGATATTCCCTGCAGATTCGCAGCACCACAGGTGCGGCTTGAGTAATTCCGCCCTCGCGTAACGCCAGCTCGCATTCCTTGGCGACCATGGCGAGCCGGGTCCCGCCCAAATTCGAAGTGCTGGATTTGAGGGTGTGCACGGCCTGCGAAAGAGCCTCCGCCTGCATGTTCGCGGCCGCCGTCTCAATCGCGCCGATCAGGCTCGGCGTATGCTGCAAGTACAAGTCGATCATGGAATTCAGCAGCGCCGGCTTCGCGAGCGCCGCAATGTTGCGCAACACGGCGGAATCGATCAACGGCACCCGTGACAAGTCGCGGCGCTCGGACTCAGGCAGCGCGCGCAGGGCCAGCCAGCGTCTCAGCAGAGTCGCCAATTGTTGATGCGTAAAGGGTTTGCTCAGGAAATCATCCATTCCTGCAGCGAGGCAGCGTTCACGGTCGCCCTCCATGGCGTTCGCGGTCAGCGCGATAATGGGCACCCGCGCCGCACCGGATGTTTGCTCGCGTTCCCTGATTTCGCCCGTCGCCGTCAACCCATCCATGATCGGCATTTGGCAATCCATCAGCACCGCGTCATAAGTCGCGGCGAGCATGGCCTCGACGGCCAGCCGGCCGTTCTCCGCCGTGTCGATCGCACAACCTAGATTTTCTAGCATGGCGACCGCCACCTCGCGGTTCGCCGGGTTGTCCTCGACCAGAAGAATTCTCGGTGCGGACGTGCGCGCCACCGCAGCCGCGGCGGCCGGCGCGGCCGGGATCGTTACGGTGGGCGCGACATCTGCCGCGGCGCCGGACGGCATTGCCATCACGCGAGTGACGCAGGCGAGAACCTGCGTGCGACGCAGCGGCTTGGTCAGAATGGCGGCAAACAAATGGGCGCCGTCGGCACTATCGTCATCTTCGTCACGCGCGCTTTGCAAAATGAGCCGCAATCCCGCCCAGCGCTGATCTTGGCGGATGAGTCGCGCCAATTCGATGCCGTCCATGCCCGGCATTTGATCGTCGATCAGCGCCACATCGAAGCGTGCATCCTCGGCGTTGAGCAGCCGCAGTGCGGCAGCGCTGGTTTCCGCAGCGACCACTGCGACGCCCCACGACTGCAAATGTTCCTGCAGAATCTCGCGGTTGCTGGCGTTGTCGTCGACGATCAGCGCACGCAGGCCGGCGAGCTTGAAGCGCGGCAGGCGAGTCGAGGTCGCCGCGACGTCAGCCACGGGCTCCAGGCGCACTTCGAACCAGAACGTCGAGCCGTGATTGAGCTCGCTATGCACGCCGATCTCGCCGCCCATCAGAGTGGCCAGCTGCCGGCATATGGCCAACCCCAAGCCGGTGCCGCCGTACTTGCGCGTGGTGAACGAATCGGCCTGGCTGAAGGCGTTGAATATATGGCTCTTTGCTTCCTCGGAAATGCCGATGCCGGTGTCGACGACCTCAAAGCGCAGCAATCCGTCCTTGCCGACGGACCTGACACGCACCACGATTTCTCCGGAATCCGTAAACTTGATGGCATTGCCGACAAAATTGATCAACACCTGCCGCAATCGCACCGGATCGGCACGTACGCAGACAGGCACGTCGAGGTCGATGGCGCAGGCGAGCTCCAGGTGCTTCGCATGCGCGCGTGCCGCGAAGATTTCGATGGTCTGCTCCACGGCCTCGCGCAGACGGAATTCCACCCGTTCGAGTTCGAGTTTGCCGGCCTCCACTTTGGAGAAATCCAGGATGTCGTTGAGGATATGCAGCAGCGCTTCGGCGGAGCCGGAGATGGTTTCCGAGAGATGGCGCTGGCGCGGAGTGAGGTCGGTCGCCTGCAGCACTTCCGACATGCCCATGACGCCGTTCATCGGCGTACGAATTTCGTGGCTCATGCGGGCCAGAAATTCGCTCTTGGCGCTGCTCGCCCGCTCGGCGGCTTCTTTGGCGCGATTGGCCTCGCCGATCGCAAGTTTCAGGTCAAGATTGGCGTTGCCCAGATTGATGGTGCGCTCCTCGACTTGCTGCTCGAGGAATTGTCGGTACTTCTCCAGCCGCGAATCACGATGGCGGATTTGCCCGAGCATTTGATTGAAGCCGTCGATGAGCGAGCCCACTTCATCTTGCGAACTGCGCTCCACCCGCAGGCTGTAGTCCTCTTCCAACGAGACGCGCTGCATGGTATGCGCCAAATTGACGATGGGTCCGGAGATCTGCTGCTGCAGCCGCGCGGCGAACCAATATGCGGTGAGCACCGCGGCGGCAATCGCCGCCAACGTAATGAGCAGGTAGCCTTGCCAATCCGGGTACAGGACCCGCAGCGGCACGACGATCTGGACCAGCCCCATGACCTGCTCGTTGCGCGCCACGGCCGCCCTGACGAGAAGTTGGCTGCCTTGCAGAAACACCTGCGGATGCGGCAAATCGGCGGCGGAGACCTCGCCGGGGACTACGGCCGAATTGCTCGCGGCAGCCGGCTCGAGGTGCGCTGCATTGTCGCCGCGACGGTAGGTAGCAAGCTTTTTGCCGCTTACCGCAAACAAGTCGGCATCGCTGACCAGCCATTCGTCGCGCAGCGCGCTCATCGCCTTGAGGGCGGCTTTGTCGTCGCCCACGCGCAGTGCATCGAGGGCGTTTACGCCGGTCACGCGCGCGACGCGGGCCGCGCTCCATTGCAAATCGGCGCGCAGGTGCAGCAGATTCGTCGCGATGTGCGCAATTATGGCTACCGCGAAAACGGCGAGCGCGGGCACCATGATGACCACACGCAGCTTGCGCTCGATGGGAAGGTCCGCGAACCAACGAATCAATAGCCCTCCCGGTCACAAATTTGTTTTACGGTGCCCACCTAAGTGTCGGCTTTGCCGAGGAAATCTTCTGGCGCCGAGGAGGGAATATGCGCCCGCAGAACGTGACGTGGTTCACGCCTGCCCCAAGGTTGGGGGATCGGACTAACTATCTGTGGTGAGGAAGGCCGCGGCCGGCAGCAATCAGGCCGCGCGCGCGCGGCCAATCGAAAGCGGGCCCGGGGTCGGTTTTGCGGCCGGGAGCGATATCGCTATGACCCACCACTCGATCGGGAGAGAGCCGCGGGAAGGCCGCGCAAAGGGCGGCCACTACCCTCGCCAGCGCGTCGTACTGAGCGGCCTCGTACGGCACAGTGTCGCTGCCTTCGAGTTCCACGCCCACCGAGAAATCGTTGCACGCCTCGCGGCCTTGATACAGCGACTTTCCCGCATGCCAGGCACGCTCGCGCACGCTGACGTATTGGGTCACTGCGCCATCGCGATCCAGCACCAGGTGCGAGGACACGCGCAGCGAACAGACTTCGGCGAAATACGGATGTACCTCCGCCGGCAATGTATTGGTGAACAGCCGGTCTATCCAAGGGCCGCCGAATTCCCCGGGCGGCAGACTGATGCCGTGGACGACGATCAAGTCCGCCTCGACTCCGGCCGGCCGTGCGTCATGGTTCGGCGAGGCGATCTGTCTGGCGCCGCGCATCAACCCGCTGTTGGGATCAAAATGCAATTCCACGTCCTTAAGCTTACCGATCCGGGCTCTAGCATATGCGACAATTCCCGGCATATGAATGCCGCACCCGAAAATCCGCCGGACTCCGTCACGCTCGCCGCCCGCGACCTGCGAGTCGTCTGGCATCCTTGCACGCAGATGAAAGATCACGAGACCTTGCCGATGATCGCGATTCGGCGCGGTTGCGGGGTCTGGCTCGAGGACTTCGATGGCAGGCGTTATCTTGACGCCGTGAGCTCTTGGTGGGTCAACCTCTTCGGTCATGCCAACTCGCGCATCAATGCCGCACTCGCCGAACAATTGGGCAAGCTCGAGCACGTGATTTTCGCCGGATTCACTCACGAGCCTGCGGTGCGCCTCGCTGAGCGGCTGGTTGCGCTGGCGCCGCCGGGTTTGACCCGCTGTTTTTTAGCGGACAACGGCTCCGCCGCCGTGGAAGTCGCGCTTAAGATGAGCTTCCACTACTGGCACAATCGCGGCCAGACGCGAAAAACGCGTTTCATGACGCTGGCGAATAGTTACCACGGCGAGACCCTGGGCGCGTTGGCCGTAGGCAATGTTGAGCTATATAAGACTCTATACAAGCCGCTTTTAATGGACGTGTTGACGGCGCCGAGCCCCGACTGTTACCACCGTGAATCCGGCGAGTCGTGGGAGAACTATTCGCTGCGCCAATTCGCGCACATGGAACGGCTGCTGCAGCAGCACGCCGCGGAGCTCGCGGCGGTCATCGTCGAACCTTTGGTGCAATGTGCGGGCGGTATGCGCATGTATCATCCGGTCTATCTGACTCGGCTGCGCGAGGCGTGCACCCGGCATGGTGTGCACCTGATCGCGGATGAAATTGCCGTCGGCTTTGGCCGCACCGGTACCATGTTTGCGTGCGAGCAGGCGGGCATATCGCCTGATTTCCTCTGCCTTTCGAAGGGTCTCACCGGCGGCTACCTGCC
>JANYIY010000492.1 GCA_025358615.1 Gammaproteobacteria bacterium
TCAATGCGTTTGCGAACAATCTGGCTGGCCCGATACCCGGGCGTGTCGAGCGTACGTCGATCCGGTCCAGTCGTGTAGTGAGCCGCATTGATGGCGACATGCGGAGCGATGCGTTGAGCGAGCAAGGCATCGACGAACCGATCTCGTTATGCCTTTTTTTTGCGGCAGGTCTCGTCGGCGGACTCCTTCTCGGGCTCATCGGCGTCGGGATGGCGTTGATCACCGTTCCGCTGCTCACAATGACATTACCACTCTTCGGCATCGGACCTGCCGCCGCGCCGCTGACCGCGCTTGCAACCTCGATGTCGATTGTGTCCGTTGGTTCCATCTCCTCGATCCTCTCCCATCACCGACTCGGTAACGTCGATTGGCGACCGGTGAAGACCACCGTGCCGACGAGCGTGATCGGGGTCGGCGCCGCAGCCTTGTCGCGACCCATCTGCCGGGCGACGCCCTGCGCTGGATCTTCTGTGGTTTTCTGATAGTCATCGCCGCCAGAATGCTGTTGCCGGAAAGCTTGCGTGCTCGTACAGCGATTGAAACCGGCGTCTGGACCTATCGTCTCGTTGGCGCACTCATCGGCGTCGCCGGCAGTCTCATCGGTGCGTGAGGCGGTGTCTTCATGGTGCCGTTCCTCGGCAGTCGCGGCCATACCATGGTCCGTGCCGTCGCGACTTCGACGACGATCGGCCTGCCCGTTTCGATCTTCGGAGCGATCGTCTACAGCTGCCAGACTTCACCGGTGCACACCAGCACGATGTTGGGCTACTTGTTTCTGGCGGCATTCTTCGGACTGAGCTTCGGCAGCGTCCTCGCGGCGCCATTCGGCGCAAAGCTTGCCTCCAGAGTCCCGACCCGGGTGCTGCGGCGTGGGTTTGCAATCTTGTTGCTGGTCCTCGCCGTCAAGCTGCTATTCGAATGTGCAATTGTCCAGTCGGACCGTGAACTTTTCCCGGTGTGCACTGAGACCGTTACGCAGCATCGATTGCCGAAGTCATTCCCGCAGCCGCTTTCGGAGTGGGCGCCGGAAGCCGCACTATGAATCTCGATCCTACCCCTTCCAGACTCTCCACGAAGACCTCGCCGTGATGCAAAGCGACCACCATGGAAACTAAATGCAGGCCAACTCCCGTGCCGGCAATCCCGGTGGCGTTACTACCCCGGAAGTAACGTTCGAAAAGGTGCTCGCGATCCCGGGCAGGAATCCCAATGCCGTAGTCACGCACCTCTACGACCAGCCATTCTGGCTCCTGACGAGCAACCACCTCGATTGGGCTCCCAAGCGGTGAGTATTTGATGGCATTGGAAATCAAATTACTAAATGCGTGAAAAAGCAGTTTTGAATCGCCGTGAATGTTCGCCGACAGAGACGAACAATCTTCGCTGATGATCACGCCACGAGTCGCATCGCGATGCACCTGACACGCGTCGCGCAGCAGCGCACCCGGCTCGAGTTCAGTTGGATGGAATACTGCTTGTCCATCGAGCACACGCGATTCTCCCAGCAAGCTGTCCATGATATTAGTGATCCGCTGCACCGCACTGCGTATGCGCGCGCCTCGCTCTGCAATGTCTTTAGGATCGAGCCTGTTGCTCATCTTAATGAGCCGCTGCGCATGTCCGTCGATGTTTGTCAGCGGAGTTCGGAATTCATGGGAGGTCATGGCCACGAAATCGCGTTCCTGAGCCGTCAGCCGGCGCTCATTCTCGAGCCCCTGCTCCAGCTCCGCGGCTTGTTCGATCAATCGACGCTGGCTGTTCACCAGAGCCACTGCATTGTCGCGGAAAACGGCGACAGCGCGCGCCATCTCGCCCATCTCATCTTCGCGTCGGACGCTGGGAATTGCGAGTTCGGTATTTTGATCCGCCAGCGCGCGCATGCAAGTCGCAAGCTCGAGCAAGGGAGCCAAGATGGAACGCGCAATGTAGACAATCACGCCGATCAACAGAGACGTTGCCAGCAGCATCGCGGTCACAATTAGCGTTCGGGCGCGCTGGTAAGTGACTGCTGCCAGAGCGCTATCTCTATGCGCCTTAGCAACGGTTTGGCCCGTAAGTCGGCTCAGCGTGTCGCTGGAAAGATCAAACGCTTGGCGCGACATCGTATTGTACAAATGCACGCCTTCCGCAGTGTGTTCAGTGCGCGCGAACGCGATCACTTGGGCGGCAACTGTCTGATATGCCGCCCATTGCTTGCTGAACTGCGCGTACAGTAAGGTTTCAGACGGGGCTTCAGAGATCTCTTCATAGGCACGTTGGCTGCGGGCCACCGTAGCCCCCAGCGCCGTAATTTCCTTTTCGCTTGCGGCGAATTCGAGCGGCGTCGAGGCAAGCAATTGCGTTGCCTCGGCGGTGCGGTAGTCGGACATGTAGTTGCTAAGGTCGCCGAGAATGCGCGTGTCACGCAACCAATGATTGCGAATGACCTCGGAAACGCGGTTGACCTCACTGAGGCGCGCAAAGCCAAAGGCACCCAGACCGATGACCAGAAAAAAGAGCAGCGCAAAGACCGAGTACAACCGTCCTCGAATGGAGCGCGGCTGCAGTCTTCGAGTCCGGCGTCGTGACCGAGCGAGGCCTGCTACCGGGGGCGTCGTACTATTTTCGAGCGGGGACTCAGTCATGCGATTCACGCGCGTCTCTCGGGTCGATCAGCCGGCCAGAGGTGGCTTTGACCACAGCCTCGGTTCGCGTGGACACGTTGAGCTTACGGCAGGCGTTTTCGACGTGGAAATTCACCGTACGTTTACTTATGTTCAGAATAATGGCGATTTCGGGCGACGTTTTTCCTCGCGCTGACCAAGTGAGACACTCCAATTCTCGTTCATTTAGTGCCACGTGGCGCGACCAAATCTCATTGCGCGCGCCCCTTCCCAGGCGCGCTTCGATGATCGCTGCGAGAATCTCGAAATCGACCGGCTTGGTGACGTAATCATCGGCACCGAGGCGCCGACCCTTGAGTTCACTGTCGCGATCCGTGCGCGCAGTTAGGAAGATGAACGGCACCGCGTCGAATCGCGGTGCGATTGCCGACAAGCACTGCATGACCTCGAAACCCGTCATGCCTGGCATGTTGATGTCGCACAGCACGAGATCCGGTCCGGTTTTCAGTAGCGCGCTCAGGCCTGCGTGGCCATCAACCGCGATCGTCACGTCGTAGCCACGCTCCTCGATATCTTCCTTGATCAGTGCGGCAGTCTCCGCATCGTCTTCAATACACAGGATCTTTTTACTTGGCGAAATCATGAGGCAAATCTCCCGGGAACAGCAGATTCGGCGCACATCGATTATCGCTTACGGCTCCACCGGCCGCCAGCGAGCGCCCGAGGGGCCGGTCGCCGTATTCTGAATCAAGCCTGCATCGGCGCGGAACTGTGAATCTTCACAGCGAGCCTTCACAGTAGCTCGAGCCTTAGGACATTGGACATCATGAGAGTTTGTAACCAGGTCAACGAATGAATGAACCGCACAGCGATCCTGGCCGGCCGCACAAAGGCCAGGACTCGATCGACCGGCGCGCATGGTCGAATGAGCGCCAATGGCGAGCGGCGGCCACTGCCGCCGCGGCGGTCATCGCCATCGTCCTGGGATTCTGGCTGATCGGCCGCGCGCTCGCTCCGCACGAGGCGCCGGCCACCGCGGCGCCTCCTCCGGGCACCTTTCGCGCCTCCCCGCAGCAGTTCAAGACTTTGACGGTGGATCTGGTGCAAACCCACGGATTCGTCGGCGAGGAATTGACCGAGGGGAAGATTGCCGTTAACGGCGATCGAACGACCCCGGTATTTTCCCCCTACTCTGGGCGGGTGATCCGGGTCATTGCCGGATTTGGCGATACCGTCAAGTTGGGCGCGCCGCTCGCGGCGCTCGAGGCCTCGGAGTTCGTGCAGGCGCAGAATGATCTTAAGTCCGCGGTAGCGCAGATCAAGCTCGCGCGCATCAATGAAACCCGCAAGCACGCCTTGTACGAGGCGAAGGGCGGTAGCTTGCAGGATTGGCAGTCGGCGCAGGCGGATCTCGCTACCGCAGAAGCCACCTTAGGTGCAGTGCGAAACCGCCTTAGCATTCTCGGCAAGTCGGCCGCGGACATTGCCGCCCTGGAGCAGGCGCCGGCCATGAACCCCGTCACCACTCTGACGGCGCCGATATCCGGCCTGGTCGTCGACCGGCAAGTGGGGCCCGGCCAGTTTATTCAGTCCGGCAGCGCCACGCCGGTGTTCACCATCGCCGATCCCTCGAGCGTGTGGCTGCTCGCCAATGTGCGAGAAACGGGCGCCGGTCTCGTGAAGCTAGGGCAGTCGGTAGAAGTTCGCGTTCTCGCCTACCCGCAGCGAACCTTCAAGGCCCGCGTGACCTACGTCGCCGCGCTCCTAGATTCAGTGACGCACCGCTTGCCGGTGCGCGCCGAAATCGAGAACCGCGACGGCGCCTTAAAGCCCGAAATGTTCGCCACTTTTCGCATACTCACCGGCAACGCCTCGCAGTCCCCGGCCGTGCCGGAGGCCGCGGTGGTATATGAGGGCAGCGCCGCGCATGTCTGGGTCGTCGCGGGAGACGATCTGCTCAGTCTCAGATCCATACGCACGGGACGCAGCGACTCTGGTCTGATCGAGGTGCTGGAGGGCTTGAAGCCGGGCGAACGAGTCGTCACCCGAGGCGGACTGTTCATCGATCAAGTGGCCGTTCCCGCCGCTTCATGAACGCTATTGTCACCTTCGCGCTGCGCCAGCGGGTGCTGATCGTGGTGCTATTGGTCATGGTGCTCGGCGCAGGAATCGCAAGCTTTCTGTCGCTCAATATCGAAGCCTATCCCGATCCTGTTCCGCCGCTGGTCGACATCGTCACTCAAAGCACCGGACAGTCGGCTGAGGAGATCGAACGCTACATCACCGTTCCGCTTGAAATCCAAATGGCCGGAATCCCCAATGTGCAAGCCATTCGCACCATTTCCTTGTTCGGGCTATCGGACGTCAAGGTGCAATTCACCTACGACTCCACCTACACCCAAGCCGAACAATGGGTCACCAATAGGCTGTCTCAGCTCGGCAGCTTGCCCAACAACGCTCAACCGCAGATATCACCCACGAGTCCCATCGGCGAGATTTTCCGCTACCGAGTCGTGGGACCTCCCAATTACTCGATCACCGATCTGAAAACTCTGCAAGACTGGGTACTGGAACGGCGCTTCAAGGCCGTGCCCGGCGTTATCGACGTAACGGGCTGGGGCGGCAAGACCAAGACCTATGACGTCGCGATCGACCAGCGCAAGCTCGTCGAATATGGCCTGTCCGTGCCGCAGGTACTGCGGGCTCTCGCGAATGCCAATATCAATGTCGGCGGCCAAACGGTGAATTTCGGCGCGCAGTCCGCGGTGGTGCGCGGGGTCGGCCTCATTCATTCGGCCGATGAAATTCGCCACACCTTGATCGTCAATAATCAAGGAGCCCCGATAGTTATCGGCGATGTGGCCCAAGTGACCATAGGGAATCTGCCGCGCTTAGGTATTGCCGGCTACGACGAGGTGAACGATATCGTTCAGGGCATCGTGCTGATGCGGCGCGGCGCGCAAAGCATTCCCACCATCAGGCGGGTGGAGGCGGAAGTTGAAAAGGTCAACCACAGCGGGATATTGCCGCCGGGCGTCAGCATTCAGCGCATCTACGACCGCAGCGATCTGATCGACGTCACCACGCACACGGTGCTGCACAACATGGTTGCGGGCATCGCGCTGATCTTCCTGCTGCAGTGGGCTTTCCTCGGCAATATCCGCAGCGCCGTGATCGTCGCGATGACCATACCGTTCGCCTTGTCCTTCGCAATCGGACTCATGGTGCTGCGCGGAGAATCGGCCAACCTGTTGTCGGTGGGTGCCATCGATTTCGGGCTGGTGGTGGATGCCACGGTCATCATGGTCGAGAATATATTCAGGCATCTCGCCGAAGCGAGCGCTCATCTAGGTCATGGTCCGAGCACCTTGCACCGAATGCGAGTACGCAGCGGTTTTCGCGGCAAGACGGGGACCATCTCGGTCGCGGCCGCCGAAGTCAGCCAATCGATTTTCTTCGCCGCTGCCATCATCATCGCCGGCTTCGTACCGCTCTTTACACTGTCTGGGATCGAGGGACATATTTTCGGCCCGATGGCGAAGACCTACGCCTACGCCATCGCCGGCGGTCTGATCGCCACCTTTACCGTTGCGCCTGCCTTGAGTCTGCTCCTGTTCCCGCAGAAAGTGCGCGAGACTGAAACTCTTATGGTGCGACAGCTGCGGCGCCTCTACGAGCCGGCGCTCGAATTCGTGCTGGCGAATCGCATCGTCACTTTCGCAGGATTGGCGTTGATCGCACTGCTGGCGGTTTTCGCCGTGCGCTCCTTAGGTCTGGAATTCCTGCCCAAACTGGAGGAGGGAAATCTATGGGTCCGGGCGACCTTTCCGCAATCGATTTCTCTCGAAGAGAGCGATACCTATGTGAATCAGATGCGCTTGGCGATGCTTAAGTATCCGCAGGTGCAATCGGTGGTTTCACAGCACGGCCGACCGGATGACGGCACCGATGCGACCGGTTTCTTCAATGCCGAATTCTTCATACCCTTGAAGCCCTTCGACACCTGGCCTTCCGGCACGACCAAGGAAAAGCTCACCCGGGACATGACGAACTCGCTGGAGCAGCGGTTTCCGGGAGTGGATTTTAATTTTTCCCAATACATTCAAGACAATGTCGAGGAGGCCGCTTCGGGCGTCAAGGGCGAGAACTCCGTCAAGGTATACGGCAACGATTTGGGAACTCTGGAGAGAACCGCGGACAGCATCGCGGCCGTTCTCGCCAAGGTGCCCGGCATCACGGATCTCGCCGTGCTGCACTCACTGGGGCAACCGACCGTTCGCATCGACGTCGACCGGGTGCGCGCGGCGCGCTTCGGCCTCGCATCGGGCGACGTCAACGCCGTCGTACAGACCGCGATCGGCGGTCAGAGCGCGGGCGATCTTTATGAGGGCAGCAGCGATCGGCATTTCCCGATGATGGTGCGTCTTGCCGCACCGTTCCGGCAAAGCCTGGATGCAATCCGGCACATTCCCATCGCCGCACCCGCCGTCACGGGCGGCGGCGTCATTCAAATTGCGTTGGCAGACGTGGCCGACGTGCGCTTAGGTGTCGGCGCCGCATTCATCTACCGCGAGCAACAGCAGCGCTACGTACCGATCAAATTCAGCGTGCGTGGCCGCGATCTGGGCAGCGCCGTGCTCGAGGCCCAGCATGCCGTCGACGCATCGGTGCTGCTGCCGGGCGGCTACCGTCTCGAGTGGGTGGGTGAATTCGGCAATCTGCAGGAGGCTGCTGCGCGCCTAGGAGTGGCTGTGCCGCTGTCGCTCGCGCTGATCGTGCTGCTCTTGTACCTGAACTTCAGCAGCCTGCGCGATGCGCTGCTCGCAGCGAGCGTGATCCCCATGGCCTTGTTGGGCGGAATTTTGGCGTTGTGGGTCAGCGGCACGGCATTCAGCGTGTCTTCCGCCATTGGCTTCGTGGCGCTGTTCGGCATTGCCGCCATGGACGGCATCCTGATCCTGTCGTACTACCATCTAAGCCTCGAGTCGGGGCTCGACCGCGCGGACGCCATGCTGCAAACCTGCCGTACTCAACTGCGGCCCGTGATGATGACCTGTATCGTGGCCTGCGTGGGTCTGCTGCCGGCTGCGTTCTCGACCGGCATTGGCTCACAGGTGCAGCGCCCGCTGGCGATCGTGGTCGTGGGCGGCATGCTGCTGGCGCCGGTCCTGATCCTCCTCGTGTTGCCCGTGCTGATATTGCAATTCTCCAGGGCGCAGGCAATGCCCGAGGAACCGCCACGGGAGTCCGCCCCATGAGCCGAGCCGCGGTCTGCTGCGCGGCCTTAGGGTTGTGCGCCTGCGTGGGCCCTAATTTTCATCGGCCGGCTCCGCCGCGAGTCGACCGCTTCACCGCCGAAGCGCTGCCCTCGGAGACGGCGATAGCGAAAGGACCCGGAGGCGCCGCGCAAAGATTCTTCATGGAACAGGATGTGCCGAGGGACTGGTGGACGCGCTTCGGTTCCGAGGAGCTCGATGCCTTGGTCGTCGAGGCGCTGCGCGCCAACCCCAGTGTGCACGCCGCCTCGGCGGCGCTGCGACAGGCCGAGGAGAACACGGCTGCGCAGCGCGGCGCGTACTATCCCACTGCGCACGCTCAATTCGACGCCTCCCGTCAGCGCGATGCGGTCGGCGTGCTCAGCCCGAACCTCGCCTCCGGAACCGCGCTCTACACTCTGTACACGCCACAGGTCACCGTGACCTATGTCCACGATGTGTTTGGCGCCGATCGTCGTCAAGTGGAGTCGCTGGCCGCACTCGCGGAGGCGGATCGCTTTCAACTCGACGCCACGTACCTCACACTGACGGCGAATGTGGTGACGGCGGCCATTCAGGAGGCGGGCCTGCGTGTGCAAATCGCGGCCACGCAACGCGTCATCGAATTGGAACGCGAGTCATTGTCGGTGCTCCGGCGCGAATTGGAGTTGGGCGCGGTCGCCGAGGGCGATGTCTACGCGCAGGATGCCGCGCTCGCACAATCGGAATCGGCGCTGCCGCCCTTACGCCGTCAATGGCACTTGACATGTGACTCACTGGCGGCTTTGACAGGACAGCTGCCGGCCAATTTCAAGCCCGTGAATTTCGAGTTGGATCAGCTGGTGTTGCCCGCCGATTTGCCCTTGGGCGTGCCGTCGCAACTGGTCGAACGGCGCCCCGACGTACGAGCGGCGGAAGCACAACTGCATGCGGCCACGGCGCAGGTCGGCGTGGCGATTGCCAATTTTTTGCCGCAGCTGACGATTACCGGGAACATCGGCAGTTCCGCCACCGCCATGGGCGATTTATTCAAGGCTGGCACAGGCTTCTGGAGCGTGGGCGCGAACCTCACGCAGGCCCTGTTCGAGGGCGGAACTCTGATACACCGCAAGCGGGCCGCCGATGCCGCTGTTGATCAAGCGGGAGCCCAATATCGATCGGTGGTATTGACCGCCTTTCAAAATGTGGCGGATGCCCTGCATGCGCTCGACTCCGATGCGGACGCCTTGGGCGCGGCCACGCGCGCCGAAAGCGCTGCGCAAAAGGGTTTGGATGTGGTGCGGCACCAGCTCGGGCTCGGGTCCGTCAGTTACCTGGCGCTCGTCAACTCGGAACAGACTTACCAGCAGGCCGTGATTTCTCTCACCCAGGCGCGTGCCAACCGCTACGCAGATACGGCCGCGCTGTTCCAAGCGCTCGGCGGATCCGCTGCTCCCAGAGATACTGAATGAACGAGCGGTGGCGATTTACCAATGCACCATCGGCAGCCCTGCGACCGGACTGCCTAGATGCGCTATCGACGTGGCCCGCAGTCCACCCAGGTAGACGGTTCGCAGGTCGATGGGTGCCGGTTGTCGGGGCTTAACCCAACGCCACCCCACTCAAAGCGCCTAAGATAACCACGATGAGCGCGGGCGTGCGCCACGCAGTAAGCAATACAAATCCGACAAGAGCAATTGAAAAATCGGCGGACGTTTTTACGGAGCTAAGCCATAGCGGATTATAAAGCGCGGCGCCGAGCAACCCCACGACCGCTGCATTGATTCCTCGCATGATGGCCTGTGCCCCAACAAGTCGACGAAAGACATTCCAAAACGGCAAAGTGCCCAAGAGAACTAGGATACCCGGCAGAAAGATTCCGATCAGTCCGATTGCTGCACCCGCCA
Source organism: Gammaproteobacteria bacterium (assembly GCA_025358615.1). Classification (GTDB taxonomy): domain Bacteria; phylum Pseudomonadota; class Gammaproteobacteria; order Steroidobacterales; family Steroidobacteraceae; genus Bog-1198. Next base: position 9,745 of record JANYIY010000492.1, read on the forward strand.
GCTGATTTGGCGAGATGTTGGCTACCGCACCCAGATAAGCGGCAAACGTGAACAGTGGCCCGGGCACCGCTTGCGCGGCACCATACCCTGCAAGGAAGGCGTCTTCACTGACCCAGCCAGTGGTCACAAACGCCTTGCTCAATAGCGGCAGAACGACGTGGCCGCCGCCAAACACCAGTGCACCCGAGCGATAAAAGGCATCGAACAGCTGAAAGCTTTTAGATATGCCACTGAGCGCAGGAACTGCAGCAAGAAGCCCAAAAAATGCGGTCAGCGCGACGATGCCAACGCGACGCGACACGGGCGCTCCCAGCGAGCCTATTGGGTTGGCTTCTATTGTTCGGCACAGCAAGAATCCTGCAATGCCACCCATCACGATGGTGCCTACTTGAGCGGCAAATGAGGTGCTCAGAAGAATCACCATTGCCGCGACGCACGCGATCGAGGCGCGTTGCCGGTCCGGACACAAGGTGCGGGCCATGCCCCAAACGGCTTGCGCTACGATGGCGACCGCGACGAGCTTTAAACCATGGATCACGCCCAATCCAATCGATCCGCCCAATGCGCCCGCTCCGTAGGCGAATGCCGTGAGCAAGATAGCGGACGGCAGCGTAAAACCGACCCACGCCGCCAGACCTCCCCAGTAACCGGCGCGAATTAAGCCTAAAGAGAAAGCAACCTGACTGCTGGCGGGTCCCGGCAGAAATTGACAGAGCGCGACAAGATCGATGTAAGCGGCGTCATCGATCCATCGTCGACGCACGACTAATTCCTCACGGTAATAGCCGATATGAGCGATCGGGCCGCCAAACGAGGTCAATCCCATCTTCAAGAAAACGCGCAGGACTTCCCAAGGCGATCCGATGTCTTTCAATGTGTCCATTCTCGAGAAGAATCGTTGACCGGCGCTGCGGCGATATTTTCTGGCACGCTGTCCGCCTCTTGACAATAATACTCAATCCCTAAGATAGGACCGACCTCGCGCCTCGTGCAATTGAGGGCGTCACCAAAAGCTTACCCTCAGGATTCCCGCGCGATATCAGCTCCTCGATTGTCTACGGCGTTGAGCAACGTCTGACCCTTAGCTTTTTCTAGTCCTACAAACGGCGGCGTCTTCCGTGACCGGCGTCGCCGTCGTTTGCATGGAACCGAAGCTGACCTTATTTATGTGCTCTTTGTGATTCAAAATCAATAACATGCCAGAGGCATACCCACTTTCATGCGAATAGAGCTCTAATGCTGATGGGAGACTCGACCTGGGGGTCAGTGCGCGTGGGTATGTCCGGCAATCGAAACTTCGCCGCAACCATTGCCGCTCGGTACGCACCGCGGCTGCGTCGGTTCCTGGCGGTGCGCCTGCGCAATGCCGATGACGTCCCGGATTTGGCCCAGGAAGTCTTCTTGCGCCTATTGCGAGTCGAGGG
>JANYIY010000019.1 GCA_025358615.1 Gammaproteobacteria bacterium
CGAACCAGACACAATCACCAGAAAACTAAGAATCCCAAGCCGACTGCGGCGGCGCAAAGCCGTCACCGAAAAATGCTCCTTACCGCATCGAATCGTTACCCGAGGCGCTACGTTGCAGCCTTCATTCAGCATCCTGGCCGCAGACCTGAAAATCAGGCCGGCGGTGAGAAATGCGGGCTAACTCCGCAACTTCTTAAAAAGAAAAGACTAAGAATCGCCCCGAGTTATTGAGCAGTTACCAAAAACACACTCAAGTTGTTGATTTAATTGGTGGGACGGCTGGGACTCGAACCCAGGACCAAAGCCTTAAAAGGGCCTTGCTCTACCAACTGAGCTACCGTCCCAATCAGGCGCGCATCATAGCCGAAGTGCCCGGCCAGATCACAAGCAAAATCCCTTCAGCGGTAGCGCGTGGGATCGGGTATCCCGGCCGCCGAGAAACCCGCCGCACGCAGCCGGCAGGAATCGCATTTGCCGCACGCGGCGCCGTCGGCGTTCGCCTGGTAGCAGGACACCGTCATGCCATAGTCCACGCCCAGCGCGATGCCGGCGCAAATGATGTCCGCCTTGGACATGGCGATCAGCGGTGCTTCGATATTGAACGGTACCCCTTCGACTCCTGCCTTGGTTGCGAGGCGCGCGAGACGCTCGAATGCCTCGATGAATTGCGGACGGCAATCGGGATAGCCTGAATAGTCGACGGCGTTCACGCCTACGAAAATGTCGGTAGCGCCGACCACTTCGGCCCAGCCGAGCGCCAGGGCCAGCAGCAGCGTGTTGCGAGCCGGCACATAAGTGATGGGTATGCCGTTGGTCGGCGATTCAGGGATGGCGAGGCCGATATCGGTCAGTGCCGACCCGCCAATCCCGGCCAGATCCACACCCATGATTCGATGCTCGCGGGCGCCGAGAGCGGCCGCGATTTTCCTTGCGGCGTCGAGTTCTGCGCTATGCCGCTGGCCGTAGTGCACGCTCAAGGCATAGCAATCGAAGCCGCGCGCACGCGCCATGGCCAGCACCGTCGAGGAATCCAATCCACCGGACAGCAGTACGATGGCGCGCTTCTGCACCGTTGAACTCGACGCCGTCACTTGCCGGGCGTATCGCCCCACAGAACCTTGTGAAGCTGCAGTTGGAAGCGCACCGGCAGGCGATCCGCCAAGATCCATTCCGCGAGGGCCGTGGGCGAGACCTCCTCGTAGCTGGGAGAGAACAAAATCCTGAAGTTCTGCTGCAGGCCATGCTCCTGCAAAAACGCCTTGCTCCAGTCGTAATCCTCGCGCGAGCAGATCACGAATTTCAGCTGATCCCGCGGTCCCAGCAGTTCGAAGTTTTCGATTCTGTTGCGCGCGGCCTCGCGCGAACCGGGGGTCTTCACGTCGACGACGCGGGAGACTCGAGAATCGACCGCGGATATATCCATGGCACCGCTGGTCTCCAGCGACACCTCGAAGCCGAGATCGCACAGGCGCTCAAGCAGCTTCAGGCAATTCGGCTGTGCGAGGGGCTCCCCGCCCGTGACGCACACATGCCTGGCACCGTAGCCGCGCACCCTTTCCTCGATCTCGTCAAAGCGCAGCCAGTCGCCGGCATGAAATGCATACTCGGTGTCGCAGTATTGGCAGCGCAGTGGACAGCCGGTGAAGCGCACGAACACCGTCGGATAGCCGACGGCATCGGCCTCCCCCTGCAACGAATGGAATATCTCGTTGATGCGGAGGCGCGTGGATTTCGCAGCGCTGTCGATCAATTCTTCTCGCCCGCCATTTTCTCGAGGCGCTGCTGCGCCAGATGCGCGGCTGGCGTGTCGGGGAATTGCGTGGTTACGCTGGTTAGCGTGTTTTTCGCCAACTCCGGCTGCTTCAACTCGTACTGACAGTAGCCGATCTTGAGCAAGGCGTCGGGACGTTTGCGCGACTGCGAATATTTGTCGACCACTCGTTGAAACGCCGCTTGCGCTTCGGGGAACGACTTGTTGACGTAGTACGCCTCGCCCAGCCAGTACTGGCCATTGTCGGCCAACTGACTGTTGGGAAAAGAACTCAGAAACTTCTGCAACGCCACGATCGCTTTATCGTACTGACTGTCCTTGAGCAATCCGAACGCGCTCTGGTACGCGGACTTGTCATCGGACCCCTGCGCATCGCCCGCCCCGCCGGCAGCAGCCGCGCCGGCGTCGCCCGCCGCCGCAACGCCGGAACCGCCCCCAGAAGCACCGCGCGACTCGAGGGCTTTCATGCGCCGGTCGAGATCCGCATACAAATCACGTTGCTGCTTGCGGCTGGCCTCCAGACTATTCGTCAATAGATCCACGTCATTGTGCATGCCACGCAAATCGCCGCGCAGCGACTCGCTCTGATTGGCCAGTTCCAGCAGGCTTTGATTGGCCACCACCCTTTCAATGCGCACCAGACGAGTATCGAGATCCTTCAGCTTGATCTGCACCGGATCCTCATCCGGCGGCGTGCTCGCGCAGCCGGTCAGCGCGAGCGCCACGAGACAGGCGCCGCCCCAAGCGAATGAGGCGCGGGACTTGATCACGGGGTGTAGACCAATTCCACGCGCCGGTTCTGCGACCACGCCGCCTCATCGTCGCCCTCCGCCGCGGGTCTTTCGGCGCCGAAGCTCACGGTGGTCAGCTGCGATTCCGCGACACCTTGCAGCATCATGGCCCGGCGTACCGCCTGTGCGCGGCGCTCACCGAGCCCGATGTTGTATTCACGGGTGCCGCGCTGATCGGTATTGCCTTCGAGCTTGATCTTGAGATTCGGATGTGCGGTCAAATTGCGCGCATGAGCCGTCACCAGATCCGCAAACTCGGGCTTGATTTCCGACTTGTCGAAGTCGAAGTAGATCACCTTCTTGGCAAGCGGTCCCGTTGTGTAATCGCCCGCGCCGTTGGCGCCTTGGGCAGAGGCGTCACCGTTCAGCCCACGCCCCGATGTGGAGGCGCTGTCAGCCCCGTTGCTGGACGACCCAGAGACCTGGGTACCGGCAACCGGCGGCTCAATCACATTGTGCTTTTTGGGGCAGCCTGAGAGCAATGCCGCTCCGGCCAACAACAGTGCGATCGATATAATTCGTTTCATTTTGCTACTCCATCCGATTGTCGTGACCCAAGCCTACCGGTGAACACCTGATTTGTGTACTTTGTTTAGAATGGCGACCAGGCAGGTTCCTGCAATTCGCCCTCGCTCGACACCAACCGTTCCTGCACCCGACCATCGGCGCTGACCAAGGCAAGCACTCCGCGTCCGCGGTCGCGAGTCGCATAAATGATCTCCGCGCCGTTCGGCGCATAGCTCGGAGACACGTCAAAATGTCCCTTAGTGAGCACTTGGACATCGCCGCGACCGCGAAGGTCCTGGGTCGCTATGCGATAACCGCCGTCTTCCTGGGTGACGAATGCCATTTGCGATTCATCCGCTGATAGGCGGGCGCGTGCATTGTAGCTACCTTGAAAAGTCAGGCGCCGCGGCTTGTCACCGCTCTGAATACCAATGCGATATATCTGCGGGCCGCCGGCGCGATCGGATGTGAAATACAGATTTTGGCCGTCTTTGGACCATTGCGGCTCGGTGTCGATGCCCGGATCGTCCGTGATGCGGGTCAGCGCCTGGCTGGCGAGATCCATCACATAGATATCCAGATTGCCGTCCCGCGTCGAGAGGGTCAGCGCCAGTTTCTTGCCGTCCGGCGACCACGCCGGCGCCTGATTCACTCCCGCCCGCGCCGACACGCGCTGCCGTTCTCCGGTCTTCAAGAGCTGTACGTACACCGAGGGCAGGCGCCCTTCGAAGGAGACGTAGGCCAGGCTTTGGCCATCCGGCGACCAGGACGGCGACATCAGCGGCTCGTTCGATTGCATCACCACGTGCGGATTTTCCCCATCCGCGTCGGCCACGATGAGCCGATAGCTTCGATGCGGCACTGTTCCCAGCACGGATATGTAGGCAATGCGGGTGGCGAAGGCACCCCGGATGCCCAGTATCTTCTCGAACACCATGTCTGCGACTTGGTGGCTCGCCAGGCGCAGCCCGGGTTTGTTCGCGCTGATCTGGTAGCCCAACAGCCGCTGCCGAGTGAGGACGTTGTACAGCTCGAAGCTGATGTTGAAGCGATCCGCCGACAGCGGCTGAACCTGTCCCACCACGATGTAGTCGTTGCTGAGCCGACGCCAATCATCGAAGGAGATGGCGGCGCCCGTGTGGGGCTGCTCGATCATGTCCTTGCGATCCGTGACCTTGAAGCGGCCGCTGCGTGCCAGATCGTCGCTTACCAGCTGGGACACGTCGAATGATGCAGCGGCGGCCTCCGGCGAGCTGAAGGGCACGATAGCGATCGGAATGGCGTCCGCCTGCCCTTTCGTTACCTCAACCACCAATTCGGCCTGACTGCGCGTGCAGAACAGCAGAAATCCGAGCGCCATCAAACAGGAAAAGCGTTTATTCATTGGGCTTGAACCTAAATACGAAGTTTCTTTCGAACAGCGCCGGGTCCGGAGGTTCCGGCAGGGGCGATGCACGATACACGGCATTCTCGATCGATTGGCGGGCGGCTGCATCGCCATTGCACTGAGTCACACGGGCGCCCGTCACTTCGCCGCCCGGGACCTGTGTGACTGCGACCAGGCAATCGAGACCGAGGCTCGCGGAAGGAGGCTTGATCCAGGCAGCTTGGATTCTATTGCGCAGCCTTGCGATATAGCTGTCGCGCAGCGGCCCCGACTCAACCGCACTGCGATGCTCCTCGTCCGCCAATTGCCGGCGCAATTCGGCCTCGCGATCCTGGCGCGCGCGATCGTCCGCTGCTTTCTTGGCGTCCGCGATTTTAGCCGTCGCGGCGTTTGCCTCAGCCTCCCGCTTGGCGATTGCCGCCTGCTTGGCTTCAGCAGCCTTAGCCGCCGCGGCGTCGGCCTCGGCGTCGCGCTTCGCCTGCTCCGCCAGATCCGCCTCCGCGGCCTTGCGTGCCAGCGCCGCCGCAGACGCCTTTGCGGCGGAGGCCTTCTGGGATGCCGCTTTTTGGGCATCGAGAAGCCGCTGCTGCTCGGCCGCAGCCGCATTCGCAACCGCCGTTTTCGCTTCTTCAGCGGCTTTCGCCGCCGCCGCCGCGTCCGACTGCTTGGCGGTTTCCACCGCGGCCGCGGCGCTGGCATCCTCCTGCGACTTGGCCTGCTCCGCTACGGTCGCCGCGGCAACGGCCGCTGCCTTCGCTTCCTCGGCGGCTCGTGCGCGCGCCGCCTCCTGCGCGGCGCGTTCGTCCTGTGCCCGCTGGGCGGCATGCAGCACTTGCGAATCCACGACCACTGCGTCAATCGGCAAAGGCTGCAAACTGGGTAGCGGCCGATGCGCGGATATCAGTGCCGCGACCACCAGCGCACCCACCAGTGCTGCGTGCAGAAGCACGGACACCGCCACCGCCCAGAAGTGTTCGCGCACGAATTCCCGCATTCAACCCGCGCCGTTGCCGGCCCTGCTCGCCGACCCTCGAGCGGGCGGAGGGACGGGATCCGTCAGAAAGCCGACCTTGGTGGCCCCCGCATGTTGCAACAGCACCATGGCCTTCACTACCGTGCCATAGGGCACCGTGGTGTCGGCTTTCACCAGAACCGGTGTCTGCGGATCGCGGCGTAGCAGCGCGGCAGTGCGCGCACTCACGATGGCCTCGGGCGCTGGCTTGTCGGGGTTCGGACCGAAATTCACGTACAGCCGGCCCCGCGCATCGATGGTGACGATCAGCGGCTCATGCTTGGCCAGGAACTCAGGATCGATGGGCTTGGCGCCGGCCGCGGGCAAATCCACTTTGACGCCCTCTTTGAGCAGCGGCGCGGTGATCATGAAAATAACCAGGAGCACCAGCATGACGTCGATGTAGGGCAC
>JANYIY010000043.1 GCA_025358615.1 Gammaproteobacteria bacterium
CCGTCGTCGATCCGAACGATGCAAGGTTGACCACCACCGTGCTCGAGTCTCTCGCTCGAACTCAGCCGAATTCTGGCGTAATGCAGCTTGAACTCGGCCGCGCTCATGTGAGCAGGGGGCAGGGCCCCCTGGCGCTCGCCGCCTTCCGGCACGCCGTCGAGTTGGACTCATCGCTCGCGGACGGCTGGCGGGAACTTGCCGCGCAATGGTTTCTCGCCGGCGAGACACAACTGGGTGATGCCGCCTATTTGAGATACAGCCGCCTCGCACAGGATCCGCCGCAGCTTACCGATGCCTATGTCGCGCGGGCAGCCGACCGGCTCGACGCCGCAGAGGCCATGGTGCGGCAGCATTTGCTGCGGGCGCCGCGCGATCCCGCGGCGCTGCGCATGCTCGCGGATTTGGCGGCACAGCGCGGCGACAATGCGGAAGCGGAGCGCTGCCTGACTGAATGTCTTCAGGTCGTGCCAGGTGACGCGGCGGCGCGCCATGATTTGGCACGCTTGCTCATCCGGCAGGAGCGGATTGCCGAAGCGCTGCCGCTGGTCGAGAGGCTGCTGGCCACCGAACCTGACGACAGTGGCTATGTTTGCCTCAAGGCACAGGGATTAAGGTTGGTCGGCCGCACCGAAGAGGCGATCGCGCTGCTGCAGGGAGTGGTTGCGAAGTCTCCGGACGACGCACAGGCATGGGTGATCTTGGGGAACACTCTGCGCGAGGTCGGCGAACAAGCTCGAGCGATCGAGGCCTTCAGGTGCGCGCTCGCCGCACGCCCGGAATTCGGCGAAGCCTATTGGGCTCTGGCGAATTTGAAGACCTTCCGCCTCGATGCCGGCGATGTCATGGCCATGCAGGCGCAGCTTCGGCGCTGTCCAAAATCCGGATCCAACCACATCCACTTGGAGTACGCGCTCGGCAAGGCCCTGGAAGATGAGCGGCAGTACGGCGCATCCTTCGAGCATTACGCGCGCGCTGCCGCCCTGCAACGGGCCACGATGGCGTACGACGCCGACGCGACAACCGAGTATGTGCGGCGCTCAAAAGCGATCTACACCGCGGGCTTGTTTGCTGACCGCACTGAATACGGAAGCGAGCGGCGTGATCCGATTTTCATCATCGGCCTGCCGCGCTCAGGCTCCACCCTGCTCGAGCAGATCCTCGCCAGCCACTCGCAGGTCGAGGGCTCGCGCGAGCTGCCCGATATCCCGGATATCGTCATGGAGTTGTTCACGCGCGCCGGCGCCGGCAGCGCAGAGTATCCAGAGCTGATCGAGACGTTGGGGCAGCAAGAATCCATGGCTTTCGCGGCGCGCTATCTCGCCCGGACGCAGATTCGCCGGCCCCGGGGTCTGCCGCGCTTCGTCGACAAGATGCTCGGAAATTTCAGCCACTTGGGGCTGATCCAGTTGATGTTCCCGCATGCCGCTGTCATCGACGCCCGGCGCCACCCGCTCGCCTGCGGTTTCTCGTGCTACAAGCAGCTGTTCTCGCAGCGGATGAACTTCAGCTACAACCTGGGCGAAATGGGACGCTACTACCGCGACTATGCCGAACTCATGCAGCACATCGACAGCGTGCTGCCCGGCCGGGTGCACCGCGTCCACTATGAACATATGGTCGCAAATCCGGATCGTGAGGTGCGCCGGCTGCTCGATTATTGCGGATTGCCGTTCGAGGCCGAGTGTCTGCGCTTCTACGAAAACCGCCGCGCAGTGCAAACCATCAGTTCAGAGCAGGTGCGCCGCCCGATTTATTCCGACGCGGTCGATCATTGGCGGCATTACGAGCCCTGGCTCGGACTCTTGAAAGATGCTCTGGGAGATCTGGTCGAGCGCTACCCGCGAGCTTGAGGATTCGAGCCACGCATGATTCGCGCAGAAGACGCGGCGCAAAAAAGCCCCCGAGCGAAACTCGGGGGCTGGTTGGCGCAGGTCAGTTTCGCCGCTACGGATGGTCCTTCTTTACCCGCTCAGGTTCGCCGTGTTTTGCCGCTTCGGTCGACGCGTCGGTTGCTTCCTTGGTCTCCACCTTGACGTGCGGCGGGGTATTGGTCACCTCGAAGTCGACGCGACGGTTCTGGGCGCGCCCTTCAGCCGTGGCATTGGTGGCGATAGGATCGGCTTTGCCGTAGCCCTTGGCAGTGAGGCCCGACGCGCTGACTCCCTTACTGATCAGGTAGGCCTTGACCGACTCCGCTCGCTTCTGCGACAGGTTCAAGTTGTATGCCACGGCGCCGACGGAGTCGGTGTAGCCCTGAATCTCGACCTGCAGATCGGGTTGTTTCACCAGCGCAGCGGAGACCTCGTCTAATGTCTGCTGGGCCGGGACGGTCAAGCTCGTCGAGTTAAACTCGAAGTCCACCGCGCGGACTACCACCTTCTGCTGGATGATCCGGCAGTCGGCGTCGACCTGGAAGCCGGCCGGCGCGTGGCAAACGGGCGCAGGCGGCGGCGGGGGCGGCGGCGGTAACTCGCGCACCACGGGCGGAGGAGGCGGAGGAGGCGGAGGCGGGGGCGGCGGTGTCGGCGCGCCAAACATGAACTGCAAGCCCACTCCCAGAATGACGTCGCGCGGATCATTCGGCACGTACGGTGTGTTCTTCATGAACTCGTACCGATACTTCGCCTCGGTGCGAAACTGCACTCGCGTGGAGCCCGTCTGGTCACCCAGCCCGATGAGAACACCGGCTCCGGCTTCGGCCAGCCAGCCCGTATGGTTTTTCGCAGTGCGTCCGACGATATCGGTGATGGCACCCGTGCCGCCGAGGACGTAGGGGCGAAACTTCGAGGTCATGGGGAGGAATTTGTACAGCAGGTCGAGCGAATTGGCCTGCAGCTTCTCGCTTGCGCCGGAGCCCGGGATGCGGAAACTGCCGCTGCTCACTGCCGCCTCGAGGGCGAAATTCGGCGCGAAGTTGTAGCCCAGACCGATTTGATATCCCTGGCGATTGTTGGAGATCCGGTCCTTGTCTAAAAACGTGTACTGGCCCAAGGGCGCCAAGTACCAGGCACCCGTGTCGTCGTAGGCATCCGCCGCAAGCGCGCTGCCCCCGACGGCCGAGGCCGCGACTATTAAGCTACCTAAAATCACTCTCTTCATGCGGCTGTTCTCCATGTTGCTTCGCGCAAACGCAACAAAAGTCTCGTTGCGATGCTGAAGAATTAAATCTATATAAGTCTAAATCGTAGCGGCTTGTGGGCCACCCAAATAATCAGTTGTTGGTTTTATACTACACACGGTGAGATTGTATGTAGGTCAGGACCCCGTCGTGACGTAGGAGTTGCGTTAGCGGGCTGGCAGGCTGGAATGCGCCACGCTGTCGCCGACTTTGATGCCGAGCCGCTCGCAGGCTCCGCCCTTGAGTTCCAGCACGGCGAGTGAGGGCTTGGGGGAATGGATGACGTCGAGCGATAGCGGCGTGGCGGCGGCAGCGATGTATTCAATGCGCCCATGCTCGCTGATGAACAATAGGTCGAGAGGGATGTAGGTGTTCTTCATCCACATCGTCGGCTGTCGATTGCCGGGAAACACGAACAACATGCCGGCGTGCTCGTCCATGTCGCGTATGAACATCAGACCCTGCTGTTCGCGTCGCGGATTATCTGCCTGCCAGATTTTGAAGTTAACCACCTTGCCGGCCGTAGTGCGGATCGCCAACAGGCTTTGCGGAAACGCCGACAGCGGTTCGGGCGCCGCATCTTGGGCAAGGGCGCTGCCAGCCGAGAACATGAGGCCAGTACAGCACAACAGCGCCGCGCAAATATATTTCAGCATGGGAAATCGCTCCGATTCACGGCGGTTGTTCCTGAAAATTCACGACTCCGGCAAACTCGAACGTGCTGACCAGCACATCGCTGTCGCCGTGTACGGCGTGGGCGGGTGAAGTACAAAAACCGCGCGCCTCGACACGAAAGAAACCTTCGGGCGAGAGCGGGCGCTGAGTCAGTGAATCCACGGTGCAGCGCTTATCGCCGAGCGTGCCGAAGATGCGGCTCTTGCCCTGCACCACCACCGTGACATTGGTGCGAATGGCGTGGCCGGGCTTGCCGGCGCGTACGCCGGTCAGGCCGAACACCAGCAAAAGATTCGGGTTGCCGCCGGCGGTGCGCTCAAAGCTCAGGCGAACTCCGGGCGGTTTGCCGCGCCATTCGCCCTGACAGCGCGTGCCGCTGTTCGGCCAATCGATCGTGGCATCGATGGCGCCGGCCAGATGCGCCCGCAGGTAGCCGTCGCCGGAGGACAGGCAACCGGCCGGGTTGATAATTGGCACGTCGAGGGGCGACGAGTTCTTGGGCAAGGACAGGGTGACCGGCGCTTCGGCGGCTGAGGCCGCCGCTACGGCGATCGCTGTGGCCGCGGCCGCGACGAACGCCATGACGGCGGCGGCGCTCGCCAGCAAAGACAGTCGCGCACAACCCGTCGCGAGGGCGAGCGCTTGGCGGCGGACGATGTACATAGTCGGTATCATTTACCCTTATGTTGCCATGTGCGCCGCCAGAATGTTGATGCTCAAACCCTTGCGCCTGATGGGGGCACTGATGACCTGCCTGCTGTTGCCGGCGGCGTGCTCCCTGGTTACCCCGAAATTCGGACGGCCGACAGTGACGGTGGTCGGGGTCGAACTGGTCAGCGGCAACCTGCTGCAGCAAAATTTTCGCGTCAAATTCAACATTCAAAACCCCAATGATCGTGCGCTCCCGGTCAGCGGCTTGCAGGCAGCGTTGAATGTGGGCGGCGAACCTGTCGCGCAGGGGCAGAACGATCACGCCTTCGTTGTGCCCGCGGCCGGCAATATCGATTTCGACATGATTATTACCGCCAACATGGCCTTGGCGCTGCTGAAACTCGCCAATAAGGTGGATCAGCATGCCGATTCTATCGACTACGATGTGAGCGGCGCGGCGCGCATCGATTTGCCGTTTTTAAGGAATTTGCCGTTTCATCAAACGGGCTCATTCTCGCTCAATGGAATTCGTTAACTTATTGAAATATATATATATTTTTAAACTCGATGACCGCGTTCAAGCCCCCGTCTGGTAAACTTGCCGGCCACACGAAAGAGCACGGCCACCCTTAAGGCGGTGCCTACAAGGTAATCATGGCCGCCTCGCCCTACGAGCAATTGGAACAAGAATTTCGCCGCCTGCATGCATTCCGCGGTGCGCTGTCGCTGCTGCGCTGGGATGCGGCAGTGATGATGCCGCGCGGCAGCGCCGACGTCCGGGGAGAACAGCTGGCGGCGCTGGAGACCGAGCACCATGCCTTGCTTACCACCCCTAAAGTGGCCCGCCTGCTGGAGCGCGCGGAGGCGGGGGCCTCGCAGCTGGAGGATTGGCCGCTCGCCAATCTGCATGAGATGCGTCGTCAGCGCGACCATGCAATTGCCACGCCGCCATCGCTGATCGCACGTCTGGCCAAGGCCACTGCGCGTGCCGAGGTGTTCTGGGTCGAGGCCAAGAAGGCCAATGACTTTAAATTGCTGGCGCCGCATCTGGAAGAAGTGGTGCATCTGGTGCGCGACAAGGCGGCGCTGCTCGGACAGGCGCGGGGACTTGCACCCTACGACGCCTTGGTGGACGGATTTACGCCAGGCATTTCGACGGCGGATATTGACACCATATTCAAGGCGCTGTCGCGCAAGCTGCCCGGCCTCATTAACCAGGCCATTGAAGTGCAGGCGGCGCATGCGCCCGTGCCGCTGGCGGGTAAATTCACGGTGGCGCGCCAGCGCTCACTGTCGGTCGAAGTACTGAAGGCCCTGGGTTTTCCGTTCGACCGCGGCCGTCTCGACGAAAGCGAACATCCCTTCACCGAGGGAGTGCCGGGCGACATTCGAGTCACCACGCGCTTCGATTTGAACGATCCATTCTCGGGGCTGTTGGGCGCCGTGCACGAGACCGGCCATGCCATGTACGACTTGGGACTGCCGGCCGAGTGGCGTGATCAACCGGTGGGACGCGATCGGGGGCTCGCGCTCGAGGAAAGCCAGTCGCTGCTGTTTGAAATGAATCTGTGCCGCAGTCGTTCCTTCGTGAAGTATTTGCGGCCACTGATGGAGAAGTACCTGCAGGTGAGCGGCCCGGAATGGGACGAAGCCAATCTATACCGCCATTTGACGCGCGTGCGCCGCAGTACGGTCCGCATGGATGCCGATGAGCTCACCTATCCAGTGCACATCATGCTGCGCTACGAACTGGAAAAAAAGATCTTGGAAGGCTCGTTGCCGGTGGCGGATTTGCCGGAGGCGTGGAATGCGAATCTGGAGCAGCGTCTGAACATTCGGCCGACGAATGACGTCGACGGCTGCCTGCAGGATATTCATTGGGCGGTGGGTCATTTCGGCTACTTTCCGTCCTATGTATTGGGCGCGGTCATCGCCGGACAGATCAACGAGGCCATGCGCGCCGCGCGGCCCTCGCTGGACGAGGAAATCGCGGCCGGTCAATTCGGCGGCGTGATGGATTGGCTGCGGGACAATGTGCACGGCGTGGGTGCGCGATTGCCCGTGCAGGAACTCATCAAGCAGGCCACCGGCAAGCCGCTGACCGCGGCGGCGTACCTACGCTACCTGGAAGCGAAGTATCTCGAGGTACCCTGACCGTGACCGATAACGTTGCGGTGAAACAGCCATCGAACAATTTCAAGAAGCTTGCGGCGCAACTGCGCGGGTCGGCAGGCAGGGCCATCGGCGATTTCAAAATGATTGCCGACGGCGATCACGTCATGGTGTGCCTGTCCGGCGGTAAGGACTCCTACACCTTGCTCGACATGTTGTTGAGCTTGCAG
>JANYIY010000098.1 GCA_025358615.1 Gammaproteobacteria bacterium
AACCCGGCGGATTGCTTCAAATCCGCCGTAGAGCGATCGACCCATTCCTTCCAGTACCGCCCGCGCCAAGTGCCTCGACGTAAAATTCCGTGCCGACAAACCTGTGATCGAACCGCGTACGGTCGGGTCCAGCCGGGTTCCGGAAAACGTCGGTTCGCAACGTAGTCCGTCGGCACCTTCGTCAACGGTCGCTGCCGCGTCGCTCATCAGATGGTACATCTCTTCCGTCGGGTCAGTGCTATACAACTGACGGCCGACATCGAGAAAGAATTCTTCAAGAATCTGGTACGACCCAAGGGTAGGCGCTAAGAGCCTGTTTGATTACCCAGACAGGCTCCTGGGCCGTCATAGCGCCGCCAAGCGAGTTTGTGAAATGATCTTCATCTCGGCAGAAACGGGTGAATCGAAGCGTATTCTTTGGACTGGATGTACATACCACCGCTTGGAGATCTCATGAATAAGTCCGGAATTCTGATTAGCACTGCATTGATGACCTTTGGCCTCGCCGCCGCGGCGATGTCTGCCGATATGCCGAAGGCCGCCGCGCCGATGGCTGCCGATGCTCCTGCCGCCGCCGCCCCCGCCGCGGATGCCGCTAAGCCTGCCAAGAAGCACAAGAAGCACAAGAAGCCTGCCGCTCCTGCGACAACCAAGTAAGATTATTGGTATAACGCCCCGACCGCTTGACGGCGGCCGGGGCGTTTTTTTGTGCGCGTACAATGGACGCAGGATGACATAAGGCGGATACATGGATCTTGTAGTTGCGGTTAAGGCATTGATACTGGGAGTCGTCGAGGGGCTGACGGAGTTCTTGCCTGTCTCGAGCACCGGTCATCTCATCGTCGTCGGCAGCCTGCTCGATTGGAACGACGAGCGCGGCAAGCTGTTCGAGATTGTGATTCAGCTGGCCGCCATTCTTGCGGTCTGCTGGGAGTATCGGCAGCGCTTGTGGACGGTGGTCGCGACGCTGCCCGGCGATGCGAAATCGCGACGCTTTGCAATCAACATCGTAGTGGCGTTTTTGCCCGCCGCGGTCATAGGTGTGGTGTTCGCTTCGACCATCAAGCGCTACCTGTTCGCGGCAGTCCCGGTTGCCACGGCATTCATCGTCGGCGGCATCGTGATTCTGTGGATCGAAAGCATCAAGCGCACGGAGCGGGTGCCAACCGTCGACGGCATCAAGCCCGCAGACGCCATATGGGTGGGATTTGCCCAGGCGTTGGCGATGATCCCCGGCACCTCGCGCTCGGGCGCAACCATCATGGGCGGCTTGCTGCGCGGCCTGTCGCGCAGGGCGGCGACCGAGTTTTCGTTCTTCCTCGCAATCCCCACCATGTTTGCCGCGACTGCATACGAATTGTTCAAAGCGCGCAACTCGCTCAATATGGATGACCTTGCCGTCATTGGCGTAGGCTCGGTCGCATCCTTCGTGAGCGCGGCCTTTGCCGTGCGCGCATTGATACGCTACGTCAGCGGCCACGATTTCAAGGTCTTCGCGTGGTACCGAATTGCATTCGGGTTCCTGATTCTCGCCACCTGGTATTTCGGCTGGGTGAAATGGTGAGATAATCACCCCATGCGTGTGGCGAACCAGCGAGGGTGCAGGGCGGCGTTGCTGGGGTTGGGGCTGATGCTGCAGCCGCCGGCCGACGCGGCGGATTACCGGATCGGAAATCTGGTTGTCTCGCAGCCCTGGTCGAACCCGGCGCCGCCGGTCGCGACCGTGGGGGCGGTGTATTTTACACTGGCCAATACCGGTGCCAAGGCCGACCGTTTGACGGGCATCAGCTCGCCCATCGCGCGGCAGGTGGAAATCCATGACAGCCGCGTGCTGCAGGGAACGATGCAAATGCGTAGCGTCGCCTTCGTTGAGTCTCCGGCCGGCACCACGGTCAAGATCGAACCGGGCGGTTTGCACGTCATGCTGGTTGGCCTGACGCGCCCTCTGACCCCCGGTATGGAATTTCCCCTTTCGCTGACATTTCGCGACAGCGGTGTTCTCAAGGTCGTGGTTACGGTGCGCGCGCGGCAATGATCGGCACTACCAGTCTGGCGACGCACACGCTGCAATCGGTCGACATCGCGCACCTGATTCAAGTGGCGCTGACCCCGATATTCCTCATCTCAGCCATCGGGGTTACGCTCAATGTGCTGACCAACCGTCTGGCGCGCATCGTGGATCGTGCGCGCGCCATGGAAGATAGGTTGCGCGAGCCTCTGCAGCAGGGCGGACTCGAGGCAGGGTATGAGGGCCGAGATCTGCACGCCGTGCTGCGCGTGCTGGCGCGCCGCGCCCGCTACATCAATGCGGCGATTACCCTCATAACGCTATCCGCGCTGTTCATCTCGTTGGTGGTGGTGATGTTGTTCGCCAATGCGTTTCTGCGCTGGGACCTGTCGGCATTCATCGCCTGCCTGTTCATCGCGTCCATGGTGTCGTTGTGCGCGGCACTGCTGGCGTTCCTCATCGAGGTGCGTATCGCGACCAATACATTGCAGATCGGCATCGAGGCGGCGGCGCGCGAAGAGCGCGGCTGACGCGGCCTAGCGTAGGTTCACGGCGCGCGCGCGCCGACGGGCTGCCGCTCGCGCACGGGAATGGGCACATTGCACAGGTCGATATGGCCGGCCGGCACCTTGAAGAATTCCTCGGGCCGATTGCGCCGCGATTCGACCAGCGCCGCGAACGCCGCCGAATCCGTGCGTATCACTTCGAGATGCGAGCGCTGCGCTTCCGGCACGTCCGCCGCGATACGGATGGACTTGATGGAGGTGGGCGCTTCGGTCTTGGCATAAAAACCCATGGCCTCGCTGCCGCGCGGCAGTGAGGACAGCAATTCAATGCCCTGCAACACGCGTCCCACCAGCGCCACGTTGCGATCCAGATGCCGTGGGGCATGACCGATGACCACGTACAACTCGGCGCCGCTGCCGCTCTGTACGTCCATGTCGCGGCCCACTCCCACCATGGCGTAGCAGTGCGCGAGCCAGGCGCGATGCAGAGACGGGGAGCGTGCGGCGGGGAGGCCCTCCGAAAAGCCCACCTCGGGAGCGTAGACATCGCCGTCGCGCAAGCGGGTAAAGGGCATGCGCTGTGGGATGGGGGAATCGAATTCCGGCGCGACCTTGCCGATGCCGGTGGGCAAGGGGTGGCGATTGTCAGGGTCCCCCCATTGCGCCACATAGTTGTCCTGGACGCGGATGATCCCCAAGTCATCGAAATATTTCGCCCGGGTCAGCGTCTTGATGTTGGCCACGTGCAGCGGCGCGAAACGGGGCGCCAGTTCAATCACCACGCGGCCGCGGGGCAATTCGACGTACAGTGTGTTCTCGGGATCGAGCGGCCGCCAATCCGCCGCCGTGGAGGCGGCCAGGACTTCCGGCATACTTAGAGGCTTGGCGGCGAACGCCGGCATGGACAAAAAGGCCAACGTGCACGAGATTAGGAACTTAAAATTGCGCGGCATGTATAGAGTATTGCACAAATCCAGAATCGGGCTCGCGGAGGGCGCTATGCGTCGGATAGTTATCTGTTGCCTTGCCGGGGTGGCTTGGTGTGGCACCGGTATGCAAGCGGCGCATGCCCAAGGGTATCCGGGCGGCGGCGGCCAGATGCCGGGTGGGCGCGGCATGAGCCAGCCCCAGCCCGGCGGTGACATGCCGCCGTCGACCGCGAGCGAGAAGCCCGATGCGGCTGCCAGGAAGGCATTCAAGGCCGGCGTCAAATCGCTGAATCGAGCCCGTGAATTTCAAGAGGTCGCGGACAAGGCGACGAACCCGGATAAGAAAGCCGATGCCTTGGACAAAGTGAACGAC
>JANYIY010000102.1 GCA_025358615.1 Gammaproteobacteria bacterium
AAGTGGATTGCACCGGCGGCATCGTGACGGTCAGCCCCATCGACGTCACCACCAGCAGCGGCCTTGCCAGTCTCACCACGGGATTGAGCGTGGGTGCGCCGGTAAAGGTGTACGGAATACCGCAGGCCGACGGAACCCTGAAGGCCTATGTGGTGACCTACTTCACCGGACAAGCGCCGGCGCAGTAGATCGCGCGCAAAGAACGATATCGCCGTGCGGCGCTCAAGGCCGCACGGCGTTACTTCGATGTCGCGCCCCGGCATGACCGCCGGCGCATTCGTGTTCACCGACTGTCGGTAATGTGCACTCCAACCCCATATCGATACACGTTTTGGCCGCCACGATAACCGGTCACGCTCAACGACGCCGCCGCCACTGTCAGCACCACCAGGAAAATCCACGAGGGTCGCGCTTCCTGAGCGGTGCCTGCTCCGCGCCACACCGACAGCAGCACCAGCATCAGGGTCGTGAAAATGGCCCATCTCAAATGCAGGGATATGGCCAGGTGCGCGGCAGCGCTGACCTGGAGGCCGAGCACGGCGGCCAGTCCCGTCGCCAGCGCGAACAAGGCGGCGACGGTCCCCAGGCATAGATTCCACGTCCCGACGGTGCCCAAAGTTGCGGCGTAGCGCGAAGCGCTGCCCAGCCGCGCAATCCACAGCAGCAGTGTTGCAGTGAGAACCAACGCCAGAGGGAAGTGCACCACCATGGGATGCCATCCCGGGAAGCCCGTCATCGCCGCCACTCTTGCGTCCCGTCAAGGCCCACCCTGCACCCCAACTGCGACAGCAACTCGATATAACGAGTTTGGTAGGTGCGCATGGCGTAGCGCGATTCGACATGCGCGCGCCCGCTGCCGCCGAAGCGCGCACGCAGCTCGGGCGAGCGGATCAGCGTCTCCAGGCCGCGCTCCCACTCCTCGGCATTTCGCGCGTGAAAGCCGTTGAAACCGTCAATCACGGCCTCGACATTCGCACCCACCGGGGAGGCCACGCAGGGCAATGCAGCCGCCATGTATTGCAACAGCTTGAAGGCGCACTTGCCGCGCGCCCAGGCATCGTCGGTCAGCGGCATGACTCCGATGTGCGCCGCCGCGAGGGACTGCGCTTCGGTGGCCGAGCTCCAGGCAATGCGCTCGATGTTGACCTCGGGCCAGTCCGGAAAATGCGAGCAGATGACGCGCATCTTCAAAGTCGGATAGCGGCTCGCAAGCCGCGCCAAGGCGGGCCTGATCATTTCCAGGTACACCAGGTTTTCGGGGCTGCCGATCCAGGCAATGGTGGGCGGATCCGCCGCGCTTGCTGTCGTCGGCTGGTACGCCGCCGTGTCGATGGACGTCGGCAGTATGGCGATGGCGCGCGCTGCGGGGCGCGCGACGCCGGCCAGAACGTCATTGCCGGCGGCGACCACATCGACCCAGCGGCAAGTCGCTGCGAATTTGCGCTTACGCCATGCCGACTCGTCCGGTGCGTCGCCCAGTCGCCGTGGCTTGCGCACGTAAATGGCATCATCGACGTCGAACACGCGCCGCCGGGTGAACGCTGCAAACAAGCGTGCCTCGATGGCGCTCAATTTGATTTGATGCAGCACCACCACGTCCGCCTGGCGCAGAATCGCACGCCTCTCCCAGGTTCGCAGCCCGTAACGGCCGCTGGGAAAATGTTCCGGCCGCACCTGCCAACCTGCCGCCTCGAGCGGCGCGATCAGGCTGCGCATGCGGTGGCGGAATGACGGCTGCTCAAGGTCATAGCCCAACAACACGACGTTCGGCATATCGGTCACGTCCCTTGGGCGCGTGGCGCCGGCGGCAAGAGACCGGCCAGCGCCTGCAGCGCAACCTCCACTCCGTCAGCGAGCCCGAGCTGCGCCGCCCGGCCCTTGAGTGCGGCGCGCGCAGGTTCATCCAGCAGCAACCGGTTCGCGCTTTGCACCATGCCGGCCGCATCGAGCGGTGCGGCAAGCGCCACGCCCGCGGCCACGCAGCGCCGAATGCGCTCGGCCTGATCTTTGGCAATGGGTACCCCGATACAGGCATTACCGCAGGCAATGGCCTGCAGCAGCGTCGAACCGCCGTTCGCGATGACCAGCCGCGCGGCGCGCATGAGTACCACCAGTTCGGCCTGCGGCAGCGATCCCAACGCATGCCAATTCGGTGCAGCGCCGACCTCTTCGGCAGCCCCGCTGACCCGGGACGGACCCACATACACGGTGGACACCCCAGCGGCGGCCAGAGTACGCGCCGCCGCCCGGAAGCGATCCGCCGCATCATCGACCCCCGGATGGCCGGTGCCGCCGCCTGGAACCACCAGCACAAAACTTGCAGTGCTGCAGCCGGCGCGCGCCAGGACGTCCGCGCTCTGTGCGGGATCGGCGCGCGACAAGATCACGTCCAGGTAGCGCACCGCAGGGCGCCCGGCCACCTTGAGCTTGAGCCGCTCGAACAAGCTCAAGGAGCCGGCAATGAATTCCGGATATGCAAGCCAGTGCTCATCGATCAGCGACAGCCAGCGCCAACGAAACGCCTTGTGCCGCTGGCGCCTGCGCGCGCTGATGTAGATCACGCGCGCGCCCAAGCGCTGCGCCGCGCGCAGCTGCGCCGTGCGTCCGGCGTTATCGAATATCACCACGTCAGGCCGCCAGGTCTCGAGCAGATCGATGACGGCCGCGGAATGAAATGTCGGTGACGAGTCCAACAAGGTCGCGCTAAACGGAGCATCCGCCGCGTACGGCGCCGCGCGGCTCAAGACAAACCGGATGCCGGCACCCCGCCAGCGCCGGCTCGCGGCGCGCGCAATCGCGAGGCAGCGCGCATATTCACCCATGCCGTAAGGCCCGGACACCGGCACGAACAGGATTCGCGGCGTAGCGTCACGCAAAGGCGTTGAACCAGCGATCCAGCACCAGCAAATACCAGGCCCGGCGAAACTCAAGTCCCACCGCGCGCTGCAGTACGCCGCGATCCATCAGGCGCGCCACCGCCGAGCGCAACACCTGCGGATGCCGCTGCAGCCAACGATGCACGGGAAGGCCGAAGCCGGATTTCGGCTGCTCCAGGTGGCCCGGCGGCAATCGCGGCTGCATCAGCTGCCGCACCAGTAATTTGCCGCGGCGCCGCCGCTGATCGACCAATACCTGCGGGTCCACGCTCAGCATGTATTCGACCAGCCGATGATCCAGCAGCGGCGGGCGAACTTCGAGTGAATGCGCCATGCTGGTTCGATCGACCTTGGTGAGCAGGCCTTCGGGCAGATCGGTGTTCAAGTCCAGCCAGCGCAGCTGCGCCAGCGGGCTCAACTCTTCGCGCCAGTACTGCCGGTAGAACCACAGGTAGTCGTATTCCGGTTCCCGCCAGCCACTCGCCAACAGGGGCTCGATTTGCTGCGCCGTCATGCCGCCAAGCGCCGCTGCATAGGCCGGCAAGCCGACGTAGGCATGGCGTTGCATGGAGGAGGCGAGACGCGACAGCGGCGGCAGATATCGGGCTAGCGATCGATTGAAAACACTGGAGCGCCCCCCTATCCTCGACCAGTACCTGGGATAGCCGCAAAATATCTCATCGCCGCCCTCGCCGCTCAGGGCAACGGTCACCTCACGGCGTGCGAACTGCGCGATCAGATAATTCGACCAGGCGGCACTGTCACCGAAGGGCTCGTCGAACAACGCCGGCATCTTGTCCAGCGCCTCCGCAAAATCCGCCAGCGGCGCCGTCATTTCCAGATGCTCGGTACCGAGATGCTCGGCCGCCCGGCGCGCCGCGGCCGCCTCGGAGCGCGCGCCGCCATCGAATCCCAAGGTGTAGGTTCGCGGCCTGTCCAAATAATAAGTCGTCAGCGCGGAATCGATTCCGCCGCTCAAGAAAACCCCCACCGGCACATCCGACAAGGTGTGCTCCGGCACGACCATGCCCAGCAGCGCATCGAGACCCTGCACGGTGTCGTCGGCGTTGCGCGCGGCGATCACCGTCGAAGGATTCCAATAACGCTCGATGCTGATCCGCCCTGCCTGCCACGTGAGGGTGTGCCCGGCCGGGAGTTTCGCAATGCCCTGGTAAATGGTCTTCGGCGCGGGAATGTAGCCGTGGAATAAGAAGTCGCGCACCGCGCTGCGATCGATCTGCGGCTGGCCTAAGACCAACAGCGCCTTGAGCTCCGAGGCAAACGCGATGCCATCCGGTAGCAGCTGGTAGTACAAGGGCTTGATGCCCAGTCGATCGCGCACCAGCAACAGGCTCTGCTCGCGTGTGTCCCACGCGGCGAACGCAAACATCCCAACCAAACGTTCGAGGCAGGCTTTGCCCTGCTTCTCGAGAAGATGCACGAGTACCTCGGTGTCCCCGCTCGAGCGCCACGGTCCGGGCAGACCGGAACGCAACCGTTCATGGTTGTAAATCTCGCCGTTATAGGTGAGCACCTGCGAGCCGAACACCATGGGCTGGTGGCCGCCCTCGGACAAATCCAAGATGGCCAGTCGGCGATGGGCGAGCGCCACGCCGGGTTCGCCCCAGGTCCCCTCGCCGTCCGGTCCGCGATGCTGCAAACGCCGCGCCATGCTGCGGGCGAGTTCCACGCTGGCCCGCGAACTGACAATGCCGGCTATTCCACACATGCCCGCAGTTTAACAGTGCAGCCTGCAAACATGGGCCGCTGCCGCGAGGTAGCGCTAGCCATGAGGCGGCGGTTCGTTTAGGGTGCAGCCTGGAGCTGCACATATGGCAACACCCGCCGATCAACGACTGCTGGAACTGATGGAGAAATGGCTCAAAAGCCTCGAGCGCCATGCCAAGTATTCCTCGCTCGATGATGACAGTTATTGGAACATCCAGCCCTGGGTGGAACATCAGCGCCCGAGCCGCTGGATTATCGATCTGGCGATGCAAAAGACGCTGGCGTTGCGCGCCCACGTGCAAGAGCGTGTGAAAACAGGCGACGCCCAGTACTCTGATTCTTTGGAGCTCATGATCTTCCTCGCCAACCTGGTCGGATCCGAGCATATCGAGCGCTTCATTCCCATGGCCGACGCCGACAGCGAACGCGCTTTGGCACGCGCCGCACCGCATGTCCCGCAGCAGCGGCCCACCGACGCGACCACCACCAGCGTCGCCGTCACGGCCACCGCCACCCGGGAAATGCCAAAATTCGTGGCCGCAAAACGCCCGCCGCCGGCTGCCGGCACCGCGCAGGTGGCGCGCACCGAGCGTCGCATCGTCGTGCCGCCCAAAGCGGCGCCCAAGCCCATAGCCAAGCCGCCGGCAAGAGCTGCCGTGAAGAGCGCCGCCAAGCCCACCAAGAATCCGGCAGCCGCACCGACCGACCGCGAAGCCGCGGATGCCGCACGCGCGCAGGTCATCGCCGACGCGACTCGCTTGGTGCAATGGGGACGCAAGTGGTACGAATTACCCGAACTCATCGCGCGCATGGCAGACCGCCCCGCATTGCCCGAAGTACGGCGTATACTCAAAGAAAATAAAGCCGCCATCGATGCAAAAGTCGGAGGCGGTTAGCCGCTAAGCGCATTGGCCCGCCGCGGCTTTGTCCGCGATCGGATCGCGCGCAAAAAATTTTTGAACCTCCTTCAGTTATGCACGCTCAAAGGCGCCCATGATCACGACGAAAAATTTATCCAAACGTTACGGCGACAAGCTGGCGGTCGATGACCTGACCTTCAGTGTGTCGCCCGGCGAGGTGCTGGGCTTCTTAGGCGCCAACGGCGCCGGCAAGTCGACCACCATGCGCATGATCGCGGGCTTCATATCGCCCTCGGCCGGCCAGGTCTCGGTGTGCGGATACGACATCGAGCGCTCGCCGGTGGCGGCCAAGTCCTGCATGGGCTATCTGCCGGAAGGTGCTCCGAGCTACGGCGAAATGACTGTCAGCGAGTTTCTGGATTTCATCGCCGACGTGCGCGGCCTCCGCGGCGACAAACGGCGCGAGCGGCGTGCCGTCGTCGTCGACCGGCTGGGGTTGGCAGCGGTGATCGAACAGGTCATCGAGACTCTGTCCAAGGGCTTTCGGCGCCGCGTCGGACTGGCGCAGGCGCTCATCCACGATCCGCAGGTGCTGATTCTGGACGAGCCCACCGACGGCCTCGATCCGAATCAAAAGCATGAAGTGCGGCGCCTGATCAATGAGCTGAGCAAGGACAAGCTGGTCATCGTGTCCACCCATATCCTGGAGGAAGTTCACGAGGTGTGCACCCGCGCCATCATTATCGCCAACGGCCGCATCGTCGCCGACGAGACTCCCAGTGCACTGGAAGCTCGCTCACGCTACCACCATGCCGTCAGCCTGCGCTTCGAGAAGCCCGAACAACTCGAGGCGGCACGGCGTGAAATCGCCCTGCTTCCGGAAGTCGCACAAGTCGAATCCGATGCTCGCGAGCTGCGCCTGACGGCGGTGCCGAAACCGGGCGCCAACACCCTGGCCGCGGTCAGTGCAATTATCACCAAGAACAACTGGGATGTGCCCGAGCTGCACCTCGAAGCCGGGCGCCTCGATGAAGTATTTCGCACTCTCACGCAGCCGCCCGGCAGCGGCGTCTCCGCAGCAGCGCTGGGAGCCGGCACATGAACCAAGTACTCGTGCTATTCCGGCGCGAACTGCGCAGCTATTTCGCCACTCCCCTGGCCTATGTGTTCATCGTCATTTTCCTAGGGATGGCGGCGGTCTTCACCTTCCAAGTAGGAGGCTTTTTCGAGCGCGGTCAAGCGGACCTGCAGCCCTTCTTTCGCTGGCATCCGTGGCTGTATCTGGTGCTGATTCCGGCCATCTCGATGCGCCTGTGGGCGGAGGAGCGCAACAGCGGCAGCATCGAATTGCTCATGACTCTGCCACTCACGCTGTGGCAGGCGGTGCTGGGCAAGTTTCTGGCGGCGTGGTGTTTTGCCGGAATCGCGTTGCTGCTCACCTTCCCGGTCTGGATCACGGTCAATTACTTGGGCTCGCCGGATAACGGCGCCATCGTCGCCGCCTACCTGGGCAGTCTGCTGATGGCGGGCGGCTTCCTGTCCATCGGCATGTGCCTCTCGGCCGCCACCCGCAATCAGGTGATCGCGTTCATTACCGCGGCGCTGGTCGGCTTCGTGTTCCTGCTGGCCGGATTTCCCTTAGTGCTCGATTTCGTGCGCGGCGTCTTGCCGCAGAGCATCGTGGATGCGATCGCCTCTTTGAGTTTCTTCACTCACTTCGAAGCGATTTCGAAGGGTGTCATCGATTTGCGCGACCTCGTGTATTTCGGCGCCCTGATCGCCTTCTGGTTGGCCGCGACGGCCTTGGTACTCGACATGAAAAAGGCGGAATAGGTGAACAGCAGTCGCTGGCGAAGAACGGGTTTCGGGGTCGGCGGGCTGATTGCGCTCGCCGTGTTGTTTTTGGGCGTGGTGATGCTGTCGAATGTGGGGCTGCGCGGCCTGCGCCTGGACCTGACGCAGAATCGGCTCTACACCTTGAGTCCCGGCACGCAGCAGGTGCTGACCGACCTCAAGGAGCCGGTCAATTTGTACTTTTATTTCTCGCGCGAGGCCGCCGCCAAGCAGGCGCCGCTGATACTGCCCTACGCCAACCGGGTGCGCGAATTCCTGGAGGAGCTGGCGGCGCGATCCGGCGGGAAAATTCACCTGCGCATCGTCGACCCACAGCCCTTCTCCGACGACGAGGACCGCGCCGGC
>JANYIY010000119.1 GCA_025358615.1 Gammaproteobacteria bacterium
GCCGCGGAGCTTGCGTCCCCGCCTGCCATGGACGCCATGCTGCACGAGATCTACAGCAAAGAGACGTCCAGCCACCTAACCGAAATTCGGGAATACCTGCGCAAGCGCACTGGCCAGCCGGCGCCGCACGAATTGCCTGAAACGGTGTATCGCGCCATTCACACTTTGAGCGGCAGCTCGAAGATGGCCGAGGCGCGGCACGGCATTCGCATCACCGAGCCGTTAAATCAGGTAATGCGCAAGGTTTTCGATAGCGGGCACGGCTTGTCCGACCTTGGGCTTGCCACATTGGGCGACGCGGTGCACGCCATCGACAATGTGGTGACGCATATCAATGAGTCCAGTGCGTTTTTCTCTGAGCAGCCCTTGCTGCTTGCCCGGCTGCACAGTGTCGAAGCTGAGATCGACGCCGCGATAGCTCTCGATGCCGCCGATGCCATCGACATCAGCGCGTCGGCCGTGGCGCCGGAATTGGAGACAGTTCCAGAGCAAATCGCTGCGGCGCCTGAGGCGATTGCGCCCGAAGTGATTGTCGCGCCCCGCGCGGCCGAGGAGTTCGATCACGAAATCGCCAACATCTACAGCGAAGAGGCGACCGAATTGCTGGAGGCCGCGGAGATTTCTCTGACCGCCTGGAATCGCGATCGCCAGGACAAGGAAAGAGTCGCGGAGCTGCAGCGTCAATTGCATACGCTCAAGGGCGGCGCCCGCATGGCAGGCATCAGGGCCATGGGCGATTTGAGTCATGAGCTCGAGACCTTGGTGCTGCAGATCGACAGCGGTTCCGTGGCCGGCGACGATCACGCCTACGCCGTCATGCAGGCCAGTCTCGATGAGCTGGCGCGCATGCGCGATGTGGTCGGCACGGGCACGGTGCCGGCGGGCGCAACCGCCCTGATTTCGCAAATCCGCGATTTGGCAAATCCCGCCGGCGCGCCGGTGGCGCCCGCCGCTGCCGCCCCCGGCTCCGCGGCTGCACCGCCCCTCGCCGCAATTCCGCCGGCGCCCGCCACGCCGCCGGCCGGCACCGTGGCTGCGGTCGCTGCACCACCCATTGCGGCGTTCCAAGAACCGGCACCGGTTGTTGCGAGCGAGGAATCGTCCGCCAGCCTCGAGCTGAGCAGCGCTCCGGTATTGCCCGGACGCGAGAGCGCGCCGGCCGAGCGTGTCGAAATGGCGCGAGTCGACGCAGACCTGCTCGACACCATGCTCAACAACGCCGGCGAGGTGAGCATCTTCCGTGCGCGCCTGGATCAGCAAGTCAACTCAATCGACTTTAATTTGGCGGAGCTGGCGCGCACGGTGACGCGCCTCAAGGAGCAGTTGCGCGGCCTGGAGATGGAAACCGAGGCGCAGGTTCTGAATCGCCATCAGGATGTGGACCCGCGGCGCAACGACTTCGATCCGCTCGAACTGGACCGATATTCCTCGCTGCAGCAGTACTCGCGTGCCCTCTCGGAAACGTCGGGCGACGTGGCGAGCATCCAGGGACTGCTCGAGACCCTGACCCGTGAGGCGCAGAACCTGCTGACTCAGCAGTCGCGCGTCATTACCGAATTGCAAAACAGTTTGATGCGAACTCGCATGGTGCCCTTCCAGCGTCATGTGCAGCGGTTGACGCGTTTGGTGCGCCAGGCAGCGAACGATACCGGCAAGCGCGCGGAGCTGGTGGTGCAGGGGGCCGCCGCGGAACTCGACCGCCAGATGCTGGAGCGCATGGTGCCGCCGCTGGAACACATGCTGCGCAATGCCGTGGTGCACGGCATTGAGACGCCGGAGCGCCGCACGGCGCAGGGCAAACCCGATGTGGGCCGCATCTCCGTCAGCCTGGAGCGCGATGGCGCCGAGGTAGTGATCGTGGTCGCCGACGACGGCGCCGGCATCAGTGTGAAACTGATTCGCGAGAAGGCGATTGCACTAGGGCTCGCCGATCCACAAGCGAAGCTTACCGATGAGGAGGCCGTGCAGTTGATTTTGGAGCCCGGTTTCAGCACCGCCGGCCATGTCACGCAAGCAGCCGGCAGGGGCGTCGGCATGGACGTGGTCGCCACCGAAGTGAAGAAACTGGGCGGCGGCCTGTTCTTCGACACCACCGCCGGGAAGGGTTCACGCTTTACCATCCGCCTGCCTTTCACCCTGGCGATCAGCCAGGCGCTGATCGTGCGCGTCGCGGAGGAAGTCTATGCATTGCCGCTGGCGACCGTGGAAGGTGTGGTGCGCCTGCCGCGCAACATCGTTGCCAGGCACTTGGGCAAGGACGCGCCGCTGTTCGAATACGGCGGCCAGAAGTACCGCTTCCAGCAGCTAGGGTCATTTGTGGGCTTGGGGCCCACACGATTGCCGGAAGCCGATGTATCGATTTCGGTGGTGCTGATCCGCGCCGGCGAGCATTCCACGGCCCTGGTCACCGATGAATTGGTGGGCAGCCGCGAAATAGTCGTCAAATCCCTGGGTCCGCAAGTCTCCGGTATCCGCGGCATCGCCGGCGCCACGATCTTGGGCGACGGCCGCATTGTCATCATTCTCGACATGGGTTCGCTGGTGCGATCAGAGTGGCGCGCGCGTCCCACCGAGACCGTGGTTCTGGATCAGCGCGATCGGCGCACCTTCGCTCTGGTCGTGGATGATTCGATTACGGTACGCCGCGTGACACAGCGCCTGCTGGAGCGTAACGGCATGCGTGTGCTGACCGCGAAGGACGGCGTGGACGCCGTGTCGCTGCTGCAGGAGAACCTGCCCGATATCATATTGCTCGACATTGAGATGCCGCGCATGGATGGTTACGAAGTCGCCGCGCACGTGCGCAACGATCCGCGGCTCAGAGACATTCCAATCGTGATGATCACTTCGCGGGTGAGTGAGAAACATCGGGCCCGAGCCATCGAGCTCGGCGTCGATGACTATCTCGGCAAGCCGTATCAAGAAAGCCAGCTGCTCGACGCCATTGAGCCGCTGGTCAATCGCCGCAGCGCCATCGCGAGATAAGCCATGTCCGATTTGCGCGATGAGCTGTATAGCTTGCTGGTGCCGCTCGCGGGGGAGAGGTTGATCGTGCCGCGCGCCTGCGTGGCCGAGGTGATTGGATACCAGGTGCCTGCTGAGATGACCAACGCACCGCCGTGGTACGCCGGCCTCGTCAGCTGGGGTGGCCGCAGCGTGCCCGTAGTGTCCTTCGAGGGCGCGTTCGGGCAGACCTTGCCGACCATTACCAGCCGCACACGGATCGTCGTTTTCTATGCGACGGGCGGCAAGCTGCAGTCCGGCTATTTCGGCATGCTGACACAAGGTTTTCCGCAGCTGGTGCGGGTAAACGCCGAGGTGGTACGGCCGGATCCCTCGCGCAGTTTCCCCGAGCGATCGCCCATCATCTGTCAGGTGCGCATGGTCAATGAGACGCCGCTGATTCCCGACCTGGAGAGGTTGGAGCAGATGATCGCCGAGGAAACGTCGGTCATGCCGACCTAGCCGAAAACTGCATCAGGGCAATAAGCCGAATATCCCCACCCCGTTGGTAGTCCCTACGAACACCTTGCCGTCGGCGACGGTGGGCGTAATGTACTTGTTGCCGGCCCCGAAATGATCGCGGTTGGCGGCTGCTTGATTGCTGTTGTACAGCTCATGGGCGAGATTCGCGGCATCGTAGGCGTGCAGCACTGCTGGATTGGCATTTTCGTGCGCCCAGACGATGGCGTTGGCGGTGCCACTTGCGGAGACGCTGGGCGCGCTTCCCGGAGAGGCGAACTGGGCGGTGGACTGCGATTGCGGCGTGGCCACGAGCTTGGCGTTCACCACGGAGAAAGCCTTTAAATTGGAGCTCACGGCTCCGTAGTACACCTTCCCGTTGAAGTAGGCCGGCGTCGACCAAATCCCGCCCGTCAGAGCTCCGGTTAGCTGCTGCCATATCTGCGAGTTGTCGACGGCATTGAACTTGCCCATGGAGTCGCGGTTGACCAGGTAAATATTGCCGTCCTTGCCGGCGCCGACCACGAGGTGGCGCACTGTGCCGGTGGAATCCTTCAAGTCGGGCAGCAGCATGGCGCCGCCCGAGCCCAAATCCAGATCCCCATTCGATTCCACAACTTCGTTGAACATTGTGAAGTAGTCGGCGACGCTCAGCGTCCCACCGGCGTTGGCGATCTTGACGAAGGAGTTGCCGTAATCCCGCCTGCTTGGAAAGCCATTCGCATCCATGGTGGTCTCGAAGGCGCCGTTCGCGGTCAGCAGATAAATATTTCCCGCGGCATCGGCGGCGGGGCCGCCGCCGCTCATCCAGATGGCGGGCCCTCGGCCGCTGTTCGGCGCAAGGTTGAGCGCTCCGATTCGCGCCAAGGTGGCTGGGGAGTAGGTAATTACCCAGCCCGTGTAGGGCGCAACGTCGCAATGCGAAGTCCAACTGGTGTAAATCGTGCCGTTCAGCAGCAGCAGGGCGGCGCGCTCTTCGTACTGTCCGGGGTCGAACGTGGTCATCCCCGAGCCGCTGGTGGGAACCGTCGCCGCAATCTCCGTAGGGCCGCCGAGCAATTCGACACCAGTGATCAGATCGAGGGCATGCAATCGCTGGTGATAAACAGAGGAGGCGTCCTTGGACATGGCGATGACGAAAATCGTGCCGTGGCTACCGGCACTACGATCGATGACGGGCGTGGAGGTGATGCCGATTTCGGGGATGACTTGGCCGCAGCCGTGCGTATCGCTCAAGGCCTCGCCCGCCCCCAGCAGCGAGCGCTGCCACAGGATGGCGCCCGTGTCGACGTCGAAGGCATACACGCTGTCGTGCTCGGTGGCGACGAAGACGACGTTGTGCAGTACACCCGCCACGTTAAGCTTGGACACGTACAGGGGCTGGGCGTCCACCTTGCCGTCCACCGACAAGCTACGCAGCAAGCCGAAGGTCGCGGCAGTCACGTTCGTGAGGTTGAGGGTCGACTCCGTCAGATTTTGCCCGCTGCGATTCAGATCATTCTTGTAGGTGAGGACGTCGGTTCCCGCCGTCGCAGCCGTGACGGTAAGCGTGGCGATATTGCTGGTTGCCGTGCCGATCGCATTGGTCACCACCACCGAGAAGCCGGCGGCATTGTCGCCGATGACGGTGGCCGGGGTCGTGTAGCTCGCCGCGGTGGCGCCGGCAATTGCGGTAGTGCCCTTTTTCCATTGATAGGTTAGTGGTCCCGTGCCGGCAACGGTCACTGAAAAGATGGCCGTCTGTCCCACTGTGACACTCTTGTTCGCCGGTTGGACGGTGATGGACGGCGCCGTGGGCGCCGGCGCAGCCGTGACTGTGAGTGTTGCTGTATTGCTGGTGGCCGCGCCGACTGAGTTGGTCACCACCACCGAGTAGGTGCCGGCATTGTCGCCCGCGACGGTGGCCGGCGTCGTATAGCTCGCCGCGGTGGCGCCGCTAATTGCAGTAGTGCCCTTCTGCCACTGATAGGTCAGCGGCGCCGTGCCGGTGGCGGTCACGGAAAATGTCGCGGTCGCTCCGGCGGCGACGCTGATGTTTGCCGGCTGAGTAGTGATGGTCGGAGCGGTGGCTGCTGCGGGCGGCGCGGCCGCCGAATCGGTGTTTGCGCCGCCGCAGGCAGTGAGTACGCTGAAGAGCAGCAAGCCGAGTGCAAGCCTGTGTTTATGATACATATTGTCGCCTGCCCAAAGTCCGTGAAAAGACTCGTATAAGGATCGGATTAGATCAGGTATGTGCGGCCATTCAAGCGTCGGAGATTCGCGACGTCGCGCGGCCACCTACATATCGCCGCAGCGCGCCTGCAGCCACACCAGCGCGGCGATGGCGGCCGTCTCGGTCCGCAGGATGCGAGGCCCCAAACCGACTTGAGAGAATCCGGCGATTCGAAATGCCTCGAGTTCTTCCGCGGCGAAACCGCCTTCGGGTCCGATCGCGATCTCGGCGGCGACGATGCTCGCGCGCGCCGCGTCGGAATTGCGCGGCGCGCCCAAACCGTCAGCAGCCGCCCGCGCTTGCAGCGTGGACTCAGGTTCGAACACCAGCCTGGGTCCGGTGTGCTGCGCGGATTCGCCGAGGTAATTGAGCAGCGGCTGCGCCACCTCAATGGTGGGCAGGCGATTGCGGCCGCATTGCTCGCACGCGCTGACCGCGACGGCCCGCCAATGCACGGCCTTCGATTCTGCCTGACCCTTATCGAGCCGAACGACGCTGCGCTGGCTCAACACCGGCACGATTCGCGCGACGCCGAGTTCGGTGGCCTTTTGCACGATGAAATCCATGCGGTCGCCGCGCGGCACGCATTGCACCAGAGCGATGGCCAATGGCGACTCTCTGTCGACGGGACGGCTGTCGCCCACCGACGCCGACACGCGCGAGCCGCGCACCGTCTCGATCGCGCCATAAAATTCGCGTCCGTCGCCGTTGAATAGAATTACCTCCTCGCCGCTGCGCGCGCGCAACACCTTCGCCAGATGCGAGGCGGTATCGGGCGGCAACTCCACGCCGCCGCCGGGCGTCAACGTGGCCTCGATGTACACGCGTGTCAATCGCATGCGGCGAGCTCGATTGCGTCGGCCGCGACCTGCACCATCAAGTCCATTTCGGCTTCATCGACTATATAGGGCGGCATGAAGTAGACGACATTGCCGATCGGGCGTAGCAGCACGCCGCTCTGCAGGGAGTGCCGGTAGATGCGTTGGCCGCGACGCTCGGTCCAAGGAAAGGGTTCGCGGCTGCGCTTATCCTTGACGACCTCGACGGCAACAATCATGCCGCATTGCCTGACTTCGCTGACGTGTGAATTATCCTCGAGCTCGCGCGCCCGCCGCCCAAGATACGCGGCCTTGGTCCGATTGCGCTCGATGATATTGTCGGTGGCAAAGATGTCGAGCGTAGCGAGCGCGGCCGTGCAGGCCAGTGGATTGCCGGTGTAGCTGTGCGAATGCAGGAAGGCGGTCAAATTGGTGTATTCATCGTAGAAGGCGCCATAAGTATCTTCGCTGGTGAGCACCGCCGAGAGCGGCAGGTAGCCGCCGGTGAGACCCTTC
>JANYIY010000140.1 GCA_025358615.1 Gammaproteobacteria bacterium
ACGGTCGGATCGATCACCGTCGACGACTACGGGTACGTGAGTCTCGTATTCGGTCGCGCTGACCCGTTCAATGGTTTCTATCTGCTCAACAAGGACGGCGAGGGCCAGGAAGACGGCGGCGGCACAGCGTACCTCATCAACAGTTTGGTCGGCCTCAACGCCGAGGCGCTGCCGCCCTGAGTTCGGATCCCGCAGTGACGGGTGTTGCGAGCGCCGTACCCTTCGGGCAAGCGTTGCGCTTCTGGCTCAAATTAGGCTTCATCAGCTTCGGTGGGCCCGCGGGCCAGATCGCCATCATGCACCAGGAGCTCGTTGAGCGTCGTCGTTGGATCTCGGAGGGCCGGTTCCTGCACGCGCTCAACTACTGCATGTTGCTGCCCGGGCCCGAGGCGCAACAACTCGCGACCTATGTGGGCTGGCTCATGCATCGCACCTGGGGTGGCCTCATCGCAGGCGGACTTTTCGTCTTACCGTCGGTGGTGATCCTGATCGCGCTGTCCTGGATCTATGTCACCTACGGCCATGCCCCTCTCATCTACGCGTTCTTCTTCGGAATCAAACCGGCGGTGGTCGCGATTGTCGCCTTTGCGGCATATCGCATTGGCGCGCGCGTGCTGCGCAATGCGGTATTGACAGTGATCGCGGCGGCTGCGTTCCTCGCAGTGTTTGCCTTGCACGCGCCGTTTCCCTGGGTCGTTGCCGGTGCAGCACTATTCGCCTATATCGGCGGTCGCTTCGCGCCCCGTTTCTTCGAGAGCCGCCCGGCCCACGCCGCTGGATCAAAAGTCAGCGGGGCTGCCATCATCGATGACGATACGCCCACACCGGCCCACGCGAGGTTTCGATGGCGTCGATTTGTCCTAATTCTCACCGTCACATTGATTGCCTGGGCGGTTCCGCTCGCAGCGCTCGTCGCGCTGCAAGGCGTGCCCGGCGTTCAAACGCAGATCGCCTGGTTCTTCACGAAAGCAGCACTCCTGACCTTTGGTGGCGCTTACGCGGTATTACCCTATGTCTATCAAGGTGCGGTGGTGCACTATGGCTGGCTCACACCGCTTCAGATGATCGACGGCCTGGCGCTGGGGGAGACGACGCCTGGGCCACTCATCATGGTGGTTGCCTTCGTGGGCTTTGTGGGCGCATGGAGTACTCCTGCTGCCGAAGCACTGTCGCCGGCGGTAGCCGGTGTGCTGGGTGCCTTGTGCGCCACGTACTTCACCTTCCTGCCTTCCTTCGCCTTCATCTTCCTCGGTGCACCGCTCGTTGAAGGCACGCGCAAAAGTTTAAAGCTCAGCGCCGTGTTCACGGGCATCACCGCGGCGCTGGTGGGCGTAATCGCCAATCTTGTACTCTTTTTCGCCTACCACGTCTTTTGGCCACACGGATTCGAAGGCCATGTCCAATGGATCGCGGCATTAATCGGAATCGGCGCGGGAATCGCCTTGTTTCGATTCAAAGTCGGAATCATTCCGGTCGTCATCGCCTGTGGATTCGTGGGGGTCCTGCTGCAATTTGCGATGGGCGCCAGCGCGTTACAACGCTAGAAAAGCTGGCGCCGGCGCTGCTGCCGGCATCGTGTTTGCGATCGCACTCAATATGTGGATGGAGCGAAGCTTTGGCCACTCGCGGCGGCTAGCGATCACGGGCTCGAGACGAAGCTTGGAATCATTCCCGGCAGTAAATATTGCTGGATGATGACGATGACGACCAGCACCAGCGTCAGCACCACGCTGTGAATGAAGGTGCGGGCCAGCACCGCGCCTTCCTTGCCTTTAAGGTCGGTGACGGACACGCCGGTGGCGATGTTTTGGGGTGAGATCATCTTGCCGAGAACGCCGCCCGACGAATTAGTGGCGGCGAACAGCAGGGGGTTTAATTGCAGTTGCCGTGCGGCGACCACTTGCAGATTGCCGAACAAGGCATTGCCGGAAGTATCGCTGCCGGACAGGAAGACGGCAATCCATCCTAAGAACGGTGAGAACAACACGAACCAATGTCCGGTCGAGGCGACGGCCAATCCTAGGGTATAGGCGAGGCCCGAGTAATTCATGACATAGGCCA
>JANYIY010000243.1 GCA_025358615.1 Gammaproteobacteria bacterium
AAGATCGAGCATCGCCTCTTCTCCTTCATCTCATCGAATTGGCGCGGCGAGCCTTTGCGAGACTACGAGACGATCGTCAACCTGATTGCGGCGACGACGACGACGAAGGGTTTGAAAGTTACCTGCCGATTGGATCGGAGAAAATATCCGATCGGGCGCGAAGTAACTAAAGAACAGATGAAGCAAGTCAATCTGGAGCGAAACAAGTTCCACGGCGAGTGGAATTACTTGATCAAACCAAACATGACGAAGAAAACTTGATACCTTTATTTATTTACAGTGCTTAGCAAAGGAGCGCTCGGCCATGACCCGCCTTTACCCTACGCCGGCACGAGCGCAAGCACGCGCAGAGGACTGCCGGAACCATTGACGATTTTCAACGGCGGCGCGAAAACGACTGCGCCCGTCGGCGGCAGTTTGTCTAGATTGGTCAAGCTCGCCAGTCCGAAGCGATTGGAGCCGTGCATAATGGTGTGGCAAGGAAACATGGGATCGAAACCGTATGCTTGGCCGGCATCCGTGCCCACCGTTTCCACGCCGACCCCGAGAATGTCGCGTTCCTTTGCCAAGAACGGCACGCACTGCGGATGAAACCCGGGAGTGTGCGAGCCGTCGGGACCCGCATGGAGAAAATCTTTGGCCTCGGTCCGATGCGACCAGTCGGTGCGGATCAAAACCCACGCGTGCGCGGGAATGCGGCCGTGCTTGCGTTCCCATTGCTCCACGATTTCTCGCGTGAGCAGAAAATCCGGATTCGCCTTCGCCTGCGCTGCCACATCGATGACGCAAGCGGCTCCGATGAATCGATCGACTGGGATGTTGTGAGTGGCGTTGTTCGCATAGTCCTTGCCGGTCACCCAATGGATGGGTGCGTCGAAATGCGTGCCGGTATGTTCACCGCAGGACATGTTGTTCCAATACCAGGCGGGACCGCGCTCGTCGTAGCGTGAAATTTCCTCCAACGCGAATGGCTTGGAGGGCGCATACGGCGGCGGCAATTGGATTGTCGGTGTTGCAGATTCCAGTGGCACCGTGAGGTCTACCACTCGAATACGTCCGTCGACGATGGAACTCGCGAGTTGCGCCAGCATTTGAGTGGCTGTCTGGGTGGGTGCGCTCATGAAATTCCCGCAGAAATATTAATTGACACCTGAAGTACTTGGCAATATAACATACGCATAACTCGGACGATACGCGTACGAAGAGGGATAATGACAGCATGAAGCGAATCGTCTGCTTGGGCGGCGGGCCAGCCGGCCTGTATGGCGCCATTCTGCTCCGCAAAGCGCTGCCGTCGGCGCGCATCGAAGTGTACGAGCGTAACCGTCCCGACGACACTTTCGGCTGGGGCGTGGTTTTTTCCGATCAGACGATGGGCAACTTTCGTACTGCCGACCCGCAAACGCACTCCGCCATCCTCGCGAGCTTCCACCACTGGGATGATATTGACATTCATTTCGGCGGCCAGCGATTTTTGAGCGGCGGCCACGGCTTCTGCGGGATCAGCCGCAAGCGGCTTCTCGGTTTGCTGCAGGAACGCGCACGTGAGCTCGGCGTGCATCAAGTGTTTCAGCACCCGGTAGAGGATGAGTCCTCGTTCCAGGACGCCGATCTGATCATTGCTGCGGACGGCGTAAACAGCCAGACTCGCAGCCGTCACTTGAGCGCTTTCCAGCCGGACATCGACGTACGCAAGTGCCGCTTCATCTGGCTGGGCACCACACAGAAATTCTCAGCCTTCACTTTCGCCTTCGAACAGACCGAGCACGGCTGGTTCCAAATCCACGCCTATCAGTTCAGTGAGCAACTCTCGACCGTGATCGTGGAAACCCGGGAAGAGACTTGGGCCGCGCATGGGTTGGACAAGTTCAA
Organism: Gammaproteobacteria bacterium; assembly: GCA_025358615.1. Taxonomy (GTDB): domain Bacteria; phylum Pseudomonadota; class Gammaproteobacteria; order Steroidobacterales; family Steroidobacteraceae; genus Bog-1198. The sequence continues at coordinate 1,873 of JANYIY010000243.1, forward strand.
CACCGAGCAGTCGATCGGCTTTTGCGAGCGGCTATTCGGGCGCTATCTCGACGGTCACAAGCTACAGAGCAATGCGAATCATCTGCGTGGATCGGCGTGGCTTAATTTCAATCACGTGGCCTGCAAGCACTGGCACCACGGGAAAACCGTGCTCATTGGTGATGCCGCCCATACCGCGCACTTCTCCATCGGCTCCGGCACGAAACTCGCGATGGAAGATGCTATTTCCTTGGTTCGTCACGCCACGGCAACCGCAGATCTGGACGCAGCGTTGGGCGCCTATCAAAACGAACGCCACATCGAAGTGCTCAAACTACAGAGCGCCGCCCGCAATCGGATGCATTGGTTCGAGAACGTGGCGCGGTATGTACATCTCCCCCCGGCACAGTTCGCGTACAGCCTCTTGACCGGCAGTCAGCGAATCGGCCATGAGAATCTGAAGCTACGCGATCCTCGCTTCGTCGATTCCTACGAGCGTTGGCTCGCCGCTCAGGATGGCGTACAAGACCCGCGGCCGCCCATGTTCCTGCCCTTCAAACTGCGCGACATGGAACTGGTGAATCGTGTGGTGGTATCGCCCATGGCGCAGTACTGCGCGGTCGGAGGCGTGCCCGGCGATTGGCATCTGGTCCATTACGGCCACCGCGCACTGGGCGGTGCCGGGCTGGTATACACCGAAATGACCTGCATATCGCCTGAAGGGCGCATTACCCCGGGGTGCACCGGCTTGTGGAACGAGACTCAGCGCGACGCGTGGCGACGCATCGTCGACTTCGTGCACCGCAATTCGCCCACCAAGATCTGTCTGCAGCTGGGGCATTCCGGCCGCAAGGGTTCCACTCAGGTCGGCTGGGAAAAAATGGATCACCCGCTCGCCTGCGGTAATTGGCCACTCTTTGCGCCGTCGCCGCTGCCTTACTACGAAGGGATCAGCCAGCCGCCGCTCGAGATGACTCGCGCCGACATGGACAAAGTCTGCGACGGCTTCGTGCGCGCGACCCGTTTGGGACTGCACGCCGGTTTCGACATGATCGAATTGCACATGGCTCACGGCTATCTGCTGGCATCGTTTTTATCGCCGCTGACCAATCAGCGTAGCGATACATACGGCGGTTCCGTCCACAACCGCTTGCGATTTCCGCTGGAGATTCTGCAGACCGTGCGCAAGGAATGGCCGATGGAAAAACCTTTGTCGGTACGCATATCAGCCACCGACTGGGCGGTGGGCGGCCTCACCAACGAAGATCTTCTCACGGTGGTCCGCGCCTTCAAAAGCGTAGGATTGGACCTGGTAGACGTCTCCACGGGTCAAACAGTGCCGGATCAGAAGCCGGTGTACGGACGAATGTGGCAAACACCGTTCGCCGACGAGATTCGCAACGAACTCGGCATTGCCACCCTGGCAGTCGGCAACATTTTCGAGGCCGATCACGTGAATTCGATCATCGCCGCGGGCCGCGCCGATCTGTGCGCCGTGGCGCGACCTCATTTGGCGAACCCGGCCTGGACTTTGGAAGCGGCCGCCAAGCAAGGCTACCAACAGCAATGGTGGCCGAATCAATACTTGTCAGGAAAATCTCAACTGGAGAGAAATATGCAACGTGCCGCGCAGTCGGGAAATACCGGGTGAACTCTCCCTCGACG
>JANYIY010000252.1 GCA_025358615.1 Gammaproteobacteria bacterium
CCAGGAATGCCGGCGCCGCGGGCGTCCTGCGTTTAAACATTGTCATTACTCATTCCTCGGGCGGCGCAGCCCCAAAGATTTCACGGGCGCCGTTGGACTGCAACGGGCCCACCAAGCCGGCCGCCTCCATGGCTTCCACCAACCGCGCCGCGCGGTTATAGCCGATCTTCAAGCGCCGCTGCACGCCGGAGATGGACGCCTTGCGCGTCTCGGTGACGATGCGCACCGCCTCGTCGTATAGGGGATCCGCCTCGGCATCCGCGACGCCGCCCTCGCCGGCGTCCTCCTCGTCGGAGGGAAATCCGGGAATCGGATTGCGCGGCCCCTCCAGAATTTCGTCGATATACACCGGTGGCGAGGCGGACCTGAGGCCCCCGACCACGCGATGCACTTCTTGGTCGGACACGAAGGCGCCGTGCACCCGGGTCGGAATGGAGGTACCCGGGGGCAGATACAGCATGTCACCGTGGCCGAGCAGCGACTCCGCGCCGCTCTGATCGAGAATGGTGCGTGAATCCACCTTGGCGGAGACCTGGAACGCAATGCGGGTCGGGATATTGGCCTTGATCAATCCGGTAATGACGTCCACCGACGGTCGTTGCGTGGCCAAGATCAGATGGATGCCGGAGGCACGCGCCTTTTGCGCCAGCCGCGCGATCAGCTCTTCGACTTTCTTGCCGACAATCATCATCAAATCGGCCAATTCGTCGATGATGACGACGATAAACGGCAGCTGCGTCAGATCCTCCACGTCCTCGGCGACCACACCCGGAACCCCCTGCGCGATTTTTTGCATGCGGATGGGGTCTTTGATGGGCTTGCCGGCATCCGCAGCGTCTTTGACCTTGCGGTTGAAACCGCCGATGTTGCGCACCCCGAGCATGGACATGAGCTGGTAGCGCCGCTCCATTTCGGCCACACACCAGCGCAGCGCATTCGCCGCCTGTTTCATGTCCGTCACGACCGGCGACAATAAATGTGGAATACCCTCGTACACCGAGAGTTCCAGCATTTTCGGATCGATCATGATCATGCGCACATGATCCGGAGTCGCCTTGTACAACAGGCTCAACACCATGGCGTTGATGCCCACCGACTTGCCCGATCCGGTGGTGCCGGCGATCAGCAAGTGCGGCATGCGCGCCAGATCGGCGACGATCGGCACCCCGCCGATATCCTTGCCCAGCGCCAGCGCCAGCGGCGAGGTCACGTCGTCATAGGGCTTGGATTTGATGATCTCGCCCAAGGTCACGATCTCGCGCTTCTCATTGGGGATTTCGAGGCCGACGACCGACTTGCCGGGAATAATTTCCACCACACGCACGCTGATTGCGGAAAGCGCGCGGGCGAGGTCCTTCGATAGATTGCTGATCTGACTGACCTTGACCCCAGGAGCCGGCCGCAACTCGAAGCGCGTGATCACCGGACCGGGAAACACCGCAACCACCTCGGCTTCCACGCCAAAATCGCGCAGCTTGAGTTCGACCAGGCGCGACATGGCTTCCAGCGCTTCGTCGGAATACGACTGCTCGCGCGGGCCCGGCTCGTCGAGCAAGGACAGCGCCGGCAGTTCGCTGGACTTGGGCGCATCGAACAGCGGTACCTGCCGCTCGCGCTCCACTCGATCGCTTTTCTGCGGCACCGGAGCGGCCGCTTCGATTCGCGGCGGCGGCCGGCTGGCGACTTTTTTCTGCTCCTCGCGCACCACTTCTTGGCGTGCCTGCTTGCGCAGTTGCCCGGAGGCGAGTTCGCGCCGCTGCTCCATGCGCGTACGAGTCCACTCGATCGCCTGCAAGACCCAGCCACCGAGCTTGTCCATGATTTCGAACCAGGACACACCGAGGAATAGCGCCACCCCGGCGAGCCATAGGCCGAGCAGCAACAGCGTGGCGCCGAGAAAGCTCAGGCCATGTGCGGCGCCCTGCCCCGTCACTTCGCCGAGTACACCGCCGGCCGTGTTCGGCAGTGCCGAGCCGTTCCAGTGCAATGTCGCAAGGCCGCAGCTGGTCGCCAGCGTCAAGGCGAAGCCCGCGGCGCGCAGCACAGTATTGATGCGCGAGCGAGCATCGGGCAGTGCCTGCTCTTTGTGCACCAGCCAGCCGGCATACGCCAGCATCAATGGAAATAAATAGGCTGGGCGGCCGAATAGGAATAGGAAAAAACATCGGCGGATTATAATAGACGCCCTGGCCGGGCAGAATCTGCCAGAAGTCGAAGCCGGTCGGGTCGCTGATGAGGTGCCACTTTCCGATGACCGCAGTCTGATAGCCTGCGGCCTGCATTAGCTTTGGCGCGGTGACCTGCGTGCCGTCGAATTTGCTGTTCGAGTTGTTGTAGAAGCCGTTCCTGTGCGAATATTTCCCCGTGAGGACGGTCGCGCGGCTGGGGCCGCAGATGGAATTTGTGACCAGGCAGCGGTCGAGCCTCATGCCTTCCCTGGCGATGCGGTCGATATTAGGCGTCTCGATGAGCTTGCGCGGATCGCCGTAGGCGCTGATGGCCTGGTAGGCGTGGTCGTCGCTGAAGAGGAAGACGATGTTGGGCCGCTTCGTCGCCTCGGCACCGAGGCACGGCGCGACGAGAGCGGCCAGGATCAGCGGACAGAGAGTCCTCCTCAGTGCGGCCAGGGTCCGCCTCTCTCGATGCTCCCTCACGTTGATGATCCTCGCAAGCAGGGAAACGACCTGGTCCCCCGCTTCGACGGGGCCTCGCCCACGATACACCTGGAGGGACGTCTTTTCCACCCTACTACGGGACGGGGTGGAGTCGATCGGTCGTT
>JANYIY010000271.1 GCA_025358615.1 Gammaproteobacteria bacterium
GGAGGCGTTGGGTGAACCGCGAAAAATCGATCAAACATCGACCAAGTGGGTATACGTCTGGTTCCTGCCGCAGAAGCCGGACGGCGCGCCGACTGGGTTCCATGGCTGCGAGATGGAGGTTACCGTCGATGCGCGTTCGCAGCGCGTGCTGGGATATTCACTGTCCAACATCGGTTGGTCCCATTGCCGCGAAGTAGAGCGCAAGATTCGCGTTGCCGAGCGCTAGCAGCGCGGGCGGTGGAGTTTGGCCCGCATCGCCCTTAAGATTTCGGCATTCTTAGCTACAATGCCCATTGGACGCGTGAAACGCCGCGCGCATTGGGAGCCTCGCCGCCTTGTACCTCATTCCGATTCTGTCCCTTCTCGTCCAGGCCGGATTGATCGTGCACGTGATCAAGACGGGCAGAAATATGATTTGGATCTGGGCCATTGCGTTGCTGCCGCTGGTCGGCTCGCTCGCCTATGCTGCGGTCGAGTTGCTGCCGCAGCTGATGGGAGGTAGAACGGCGCGGCGCGCGCAAACCGGCGTACGACGCATGCTGGACCCGGATCGTGCGCTGCGTCAGGCCAGCGCTGAAGTGGAGATATCCGGCAATGTGGATGCGCGGCGCCGGCTGGCGGAGGAATTGCTCGAACGCGGCCAATTCGATCAGGCCATCGAGGTATATGAGGGCGGGCTGCGCGGCATATTCGAGCATGATCCCACCTTGTTGCTGGGGCTGGCGCGGGCGCAATACGGCAAGCAGGATTTCGCCGCAGCACGGGCGGCTCTCGAGCGATTGACCGCGAATAATCCGGACTTCAAGTCGCTGGATGGGCAGCTGTTGTACGCGCGTACGCTGGAGGCGCAGGACGCCCTGGAGGAGGCGGAGTGTGCCTATGCGGCGCTTGCGCCTGGATTCCCCGGCGCCGAGGCGCGATTGCGCTATGGCTTACTTCTCAAGCGGCGTGGCAACTTGGCTGAGGCGCGCCGGGTGCTGAAGGATCTATTGGATGGCGCCCGGCTGGGTCCGGCGCACTATCGCAAAGCCCAGGCACAGTGGTTGGAGCGCGCGCGACGCGAACTAAGCTAGAATCCGCACTGCTATCGAGCTACCCGTCACCAGGAATTTCCCCATGCAAGTATTCCAACTATTGAGCCGCTATGCGGCGGTCACCGTGGCGGCCATGATCTTGGCGGCCTGCGCCGGTCAGAAGGAACCCGCTCAAAGACTGATCGGCGACGTCGATACGACGCTGACAGCCGCATCGGACGAAGCGTCCAAGTACGTGCCCGATCAATTGGCGGATGTACAGACCAAGCTCCGAGCGCTGAAAGCTTCCTTTGATAAGCAGGACTATGCCGCGGTGGTGACCGGAGCGCCGGCAGTTTTGAGCGCGGCGCAGGATCTTGCAACGGCCGCCGCCGCTAAGAAGGACGAAGTGCTGAAGACGCTCAACGAGGCGTGGACGCGCCTTGCCGCCTCGGTACCTGCAGGGGTCGCCGCAGTGCAGAGCCGGATAGACCTGTTGAGCAAGAAATCCAATAAGAAAATGGCCGCCGGCATGGATCTGGAGGCAGCGAAGAGCGGCCTAGCTGAGGCGGGTTCGCTCTGGTCGAAGGCGCAAGCAGCATTTGCGGCCGGCAATCTGGATGAAGCGGTGGCCACCGCAAAAGACGTCAAGGCAAAAATCCAGGCCTTGGCGACGTCATTGAAATTGGAAATGCCGGTCGCGGGATAAAGGGATATCGCGCACTAAAGAGCGAGGGTGCCCTCGCTGACGATGATCGCCGTGCCGCCGATGTGCACGGCGTTGAAGCTGCCTTGGTCGACCTCCAGTCTGACGTTCACCTGTCCTGGGCGCCGCATCTGTTTGCCTTGGTGACCGATAAAGCTCGCCGAATTCTTGCCGAACTGCCCGAGCTCCCACAAATAGGCGGCCAACATGCCGTGGGCATTGCCGCTCACCGGGTCTTCCGGAATTCCAAGCGCGGGGCAGAACATGCGCGATTCGGTAGACCATTCGTCGGTGTTTCGATTGAGCGCAAAAACAAAGAAACCTTCCGCACCCAGTTCGTTGCCAAGCTCCAACAGAGTGCCGAGATTGGGCGCCAGATCGTCAAGTTGCCGGGGGTCGGCAATGGGCACAAGAAGCCGCGTGCTGCCTTTGCGGGCGATACGGGCCGGCATGATTTCATGCAGCTGAGTGGCAGGCAAACGTAGGGCTTCGGCGACGTGCAGAGTACTCTTGAAGGGCAGGGGGGGATCCAGCTCCGGCACGGTCTGCCGAAACTCGATCAGGGTTTGTGCGGCGGCCGAAGCCGCGCCGGCCGATGCCGAGACCTCGATGACGCCGGTCCCCGAGTGCTGGCGCCAGACGCCAAGCCCGCGTCTCCCCAAGGCGAGCAGTACCGCATGGGCCGCCAGGGTTGCGTGCCCTACGAAGGCCGCCTCTTTGCGCGAATTGTAGAACCGTAGACGAACATCATGGTCGGGCCCGGCCGCCGCGAACACGAACGCCACCTCCGCGTGCGAAAACTCGCGAGCTATGGCCAGCAAAGTGGCGTCGCTTTGACCATCCGCGTCCAGCACGACCGTGGCCGGATTGCCGCTGAAGCGTGAGTTGGTAAATGTGTCTACCTGAAATATGCGCAAGGTTTTCTCCGCAGCCAACCGCAGCAGTTTTGCACGCATCCGGGCGTCAGGCTAGACTTCCGTGAACCCAGGGGTGGTCATGCAGTGGCCTGAGACGTGGGCAATCGACTCACCGATTGATCTGCGAACCCGTTGAACCTGACCCGATTAATTCCGGCGTAGGGATGAGGTAATTAC
>JANYIY010000293.1 GCA_025358615.1 Gammaproteobacteria bacterium
GTGCCATATAATCAAGGATTACGGAAGGCAGGCGCCACAGTTGCAGCCAGCGCGCCGGATGCCGCCGCAGAAACATCAGCAAGAACGGCAGCAGGGTATCGCGCCAGGTCAGCGTGCCGTCTAAATCGAAGAGGGCGACAAAGCGCTGCGGCGGTGCGGAATTCGATTCGGTCATGGGTTTTATACTATCTTGTCTTGCTTTCTGAGGGAGGAAGACCATGCGGCCAACTGTTGCGATCGTAGGGGCGGGCGCCATCGGCGCCTGGGTGGCGGACGCCCTCGACCGCGCCGGCTGGACGGTGTCGCTGCTGGCGCGCGGCCCGACGCTGGCGGCGCTGCTGGCAGAGGGGCTGCGAGTTGAGAGGGACGGAGAGACCCGCCGCAGTGGACCAAGAGCAGGGCCTGCGAACGAGCTTGGCGTCCATGACTTCATTTTTCTCAGCGTGAAGGCGCAAATCCTGCCCGATTTGGCACCGTCGCTTGCACCGCTGATCGGTCCGGACAGCGTGGTGATCAGCGGCACCAATGGCATCCCCTGGTGGTTCTTCCATGATTTTGGCGGTGTGTTGGCGAATCAACGGCTGCAGTCCGTCGATCCTGACGGAACGCAAGAGCGCGCGTTTCCGCGGCAACGAGTGTTGGGGTCGGTGGTGCATGCGTCGGCTCGCGTGCTGGCTCCCGCGCACGTGCAGGTAGTCGCCGCCGATCGATTACTGCTTGGCAGTCCGAGCGGCGAACTCACCGGTGCGCTGCGGATGCTCACGCAGGGATTGCGTCAGGGTGGGATCAACGCAGAAGTATCGACGCGCATACGGCACGATGTGTGGGCCAAGCTGTGGGGCAACATGAACATGAATCCCCTGAGCGCGCTGACGCGCTGCGGAACGTCCAAGATTCTCGCTGACGCCGATGTGCGGGAATTGTGCGTGCGCATGATGGAGGAGATGCAGCAGTGCGGCCGACGCTTGGATTTGCAAATGCCCATGACGCCGGCGGAACGTATCGCGGTGACGCAACGTCTGGGCGATTTCAAGACCTCCATGCTGGCGGACCTCGAGGCGGGTCGTGCGCTCGAACTCGGTCCGCAATTGGGTGCAGTTGCTGAAATCGCGCAGCGCCTCGAGGTGTCTGCGCCGTTCGTGCGCTCCGTCCTCGGCTTGACGCGATTGCTCAGCCCGTAGGAGGCGACCTACAAATCGTGACGCCCCTCGCTACTGTGAGCACAGGCAGGTTCGTGGCACATTTTCATCATACCTCGCGAGTGCGCGAAATGGGCCAATGGCATGCTGATACGCTTGGGTTACGAATTGGCATATGAGTTTCCGCAGGCCACCCCAGTCCTCCTGAATCTCAATGTGCACTACAGCCGCGCAGCGGATTGGCTGCGAGCCGACACGATCGTTACCGACCCCGGCGTGCCGCTCACCATGTATCGAGACGCCTTCGGCAACTGGTGTACTCGCGTCTTCGCACCGGCTGGGTGGTTTCGCATCACCACCGACGCCTTGATCAAGGATTCGGGGTTGGCGGATCCAAGCTTTCCCTATGCGTCTGAGCACACGGTCGAATCGTTGCCGGACGAGGCATTGGCGTTTTTGCTACCTAGCCGCTACTGCGAGACCGAACTGTTGTCAGCCACGGCATGGAGCCTGTTCGGCGGCATGATGCCTGGTTGGAGCCGCGTACAGGCAATTTGCGATTTCGTGCATGCGCACATCGCTTTCGATTACCAGAGCGCGCGTGCCACCAAGACTGCATGGGAGACCTTCAACGAGCGGCGCGGGGTGTGCCGTGATTTCGCGCATCTCGCGCTGACATTGTGCCGTTGCCTCAATATCCCGGCGCGCTACTGCACAGGCTATCTGGGCGACATCGGCGTAGCGGCCTGCGGCGCCCCGATGGACTTTGCCGGTTGGTTCGAGGCATACATCGGCGGCGGCTGGCGTGTTTTCGATCCTCGCAACAATCAGCGGCGCATCGGTCGCGTACTGATCGCGCGCGGGCGCGATGCCGCCGACGTGGCCATTAGTATGACTTTTGGCCCCAACCTTCTGCAGCGCTTCCGCGTGTGGACCGACGAAGTGCAGACAATCGACGCCTAGCTGCCTGATCGCCCCGCACGATTGTGACAACGCCCGCGCATTAGCCCTTACAATAGGGGATTGCAGCCAGGCTTAAGGTCACCCATGAACGTGGAAAGAGTGTTGGAGAGAAGCATCAAATTGGCGGCGATGGGCTTGGCGTTGGCCGGCCTGTGCGGTGCCCTGCCGGCGGCCCCCGTCGCGACGACTTCCCCCGCTGCCGCGTCTGCCGCAGCCGCCGCGTCCGCTGTCCCTCTCCCTGCGGCTCCCGTCGCAGGCTTCAGCCACATCAAATCCTTGGCCGGAATCGACGAATATCGATTGGACGCCAACGGCCTCACGGTGCTGCTGGTGCCGGATCATTCGGCGCCGGTGCTGACGTTCCAAGTGACCTACGAAGTGGGTTCCCGCAATGAGGTGACCGGGGCCACTGGGGCGACCCACCTACTCGAACACCTGA
>JANYIY010000302.1 GCA_025358615.1 Gammaproteobacteria bacterium
TGCAGCAACCCGAGGATTCCCAGGCGACGGTGACGCGCCGCGCGCCGCGCCAAGTCCGGATGTTCTCGACGCCGACTCAAGTCAATTTCAGCGTCGACAGCCGCAATGGACGTACCATCCTTGAATTGATCGCCGCGGACCGCCCCGGATTGCTCTCCGAAGTCGGCAAGGTGTTCCGCACCGAACGCGTGGCCATCAATGGCGCCAAGATCATGACGGTGGGTGAACGCGCCGAAGACGTGTTCTATGTCACCGATGCCGAAGGCCGTCTGCTGCAGGACGACGCCTGCCAGCGCCTGCAGGATTCGTTGGTCCTCGCCCTCGATCGGCGCGACCTGACCCGGAGCTAGGAGCCCAATGCCCCACCAGCAATTGCAAGCGGCCATCGAGGCCGCCTTCGAATCGCGGTCGAACATCACCCCGCAGAATGCTTCCGGCGAAGTCCGCGCCGCGGTCGAATCCGCGCTCGGCCTGCTCGATAGCGGAACATTGCGTGTAGCGGAGAAGATCGACGGCAGCTGGCAGGTCAGGCAGTGGCTGAAGAAGGCCGTTCTGCTGTCATTTCGCATCGCCGACAATGCGGCGTCAAAGGCCGGCGCGTTGAACTTCTACGACAAGGTGCCGCTGAAATTCGACGGCTGGGATGCGGCCCGATTCCAAGCCGCCGGCGTGCGGGTGGTACCGCCGGCGACGGTGCGGCGCGGCGCGTACGTTGCCGCCAACGTGGTATTGATGCCGAGCTACGTCAATATCGGCGCCTACGTGGACTCGGGCACCATGGTCGACACCTGGGCGACGGTGGGTTCCTGCGCGCAGATCGGCAAGAACGTGCACCTATCGGGCGGCGTCGGCATCGGCGGCGTGCTCGAGCCGCTGCAGGGCGCTCCCACCATCATCGAAGATGATTGCTTCATCGGCGCACGCTCGGAAATCGTCGAGGGAGTCATCGTCGAATCCGGCGCCGTAATCTCCATGGGAGTGTTCATCGGTCAAAGCACGCGAATCTACGATCGCGAGCGCGATGAGATCCTCTATGGCCGCGTCCCCGCGGGCTCAGTGGTGGTGCCGGGCACGCTGCCCGCAACGAACGGCAAGTACGGATTGGCGTGCGCGGTGATCGTCAAGCGCGTCGATGCACAGACTCGCGCCAAGACTTCGTTGAACGAGCTGCTGCGCAATACGGACTGAGTCCCATATCCCTAGTATGGTTGCAATTCTGATCACTTGAACGGATTGAGTACTGCCACGTCGAAACGCGCAAAGTCGCGTACATTGCGGGTGACCACGGTTAAATTGTGCACGAGAGCGGTCGCCGCAATCATCGCGTCCTCGTAGACCGTATCGGATTGCCTATGCATCAGCTTCGCCCAATGCCGAAAGCACGCAGCGTCCATGGATAGCACACTGTATGAGGCGGCCAACTGTTCAAGCCATGCCTCAATTTCGGCGGCTTTCGCCGCGTCTTGGTCACGCGTCAGCTCAATCCCGGCCTGAATCTCGCCAATAGTTACCGCCGACAGATGCAGGTCAGTCTCTGGCGTTGCTTCGAGCCAGGCGACGACCTCGATGCTGGGGCGTGGTTTGCGAAGCTCCGAGACGACATTGGTGTCGAGCAGGTACATCACTCGCCTAGATTCGTGAAGCCGTACGCCGCTTGCCTCGACCGCGCCTCGGCACCGGCAATTCGCTTCGGGCAAAATCTGCGAGCAAAAGGGCCTTCAACGATGGACGAGCTGACTGACAAAGCCGCTTCCATTCGGCTATCGGAACAAGCACCGCCGTTTGCTCTCCGCGCCGCGTAATAATTTGAGGGCCTTCTCTGACGCAGGTGTCGAGAAGCTCGCTGAAGCGCGCCTTCGCATCCTGAACCGGCCAATCTTTCATGCTCATCGCTACATTATATGACTAGTTAGATGACTAGTCAACGGATGCAGAAACGTGGCCCGACGCCTTGCAGGAAAAGGCAGCGCGCTGTCATGACCTCGGCGGCACGAACGCGTACGTCACGACGTGGTGCGCCAGCAGACCCCCATTCGCGGCGCGGCACTCCGCTGTGCCGTAAGCGGTGCGCTTACCGAGCTTCAGAACGCGCGCAATGCAAGTGACGTCCGTTTCGCGGGCGCCGCGCAGAAAGGCGGTCTTCATGTCCGACGTGACCCACTGCTCCGCGGGACCGCGCAGGGTCTGGATGGCCAGCCACATCGCCACATCGGCGACGCCCATGATGACTATGCCGTTCACGACGCCGCCCGGTCGCTCCAGCGATGCAACATAGGGAACTCGAAGGGTGCATTCGCCCGGCGCGCAGGATTGAACGAGGAAACCGAAGGGCCTTATGAAATCCGACTCGGCGACCAGGCGGGACAAATCTTCCAACGTGACTTTCACAGCAACTCCTCGCGCTCGGCGGCGTGCGTCGCCTCAACCAAACCGGCCGGTAATATAGTCCTCAGTGAGTTTCTGCTGCGGGTTGGTGAAGATCAAATCCGTCGGGCCGATTTCAACCAGGTCGCCCATGTGAAAATACGCCGTGCGCTGCGAAACGCGCGCGGCCTGTTGCATGTTGTGGGTCACGATGGCGATGGCATAGTTGGCGCGTAGCTCATCGATCAAGTCCTCGATTCTTGCGCTCGCGATGGGGTCCAGCGCCGAGGTCGGCTCGTCCATCAGGATCACCTCCGGATTGACGGCAATGGTGCGCGCGATGCACAGCCGCTGCTGCTGTCCGCCGGACAGGCTGGTGCCGGAGCTGGACAGGCGATCCTTGACCTCTTCCCACAGGCCGGCGCGCGCCAGGCTGACCTGGACCAGTTCGTCCATGTCACCGCGATTGCTGCACAAGCCATGTATTCGAGGCCCGTAGGCGACATTGGCATAGATCGAGTGCGGAAACGGCGTGGGCTTCTGGAACACAATGCCGACCCGCGCCCGCAGCTGCGCAACGTCCTGCTTGCGATCGTAAATGTTGTTCCCATCGAGGGTGATCTCACCGTCCACGCGTGCACCGGCAATGGTGTCGTTCATGCGATTGAGACAGCGCAGGAAAGTAGACTTGCCGCAACCCGACGGCCCGATCATGGCGAGCACCTGGTTGCGGCCGATATCCAGGCTGACGTTTTTAACGGCGTGCTTGTCGCCGTAATAGACGTTCACGCCACGCGCGGTCATGACCGCGTCCACCGAGGCGTCGCGAACCGCGACACTGCCTGCGGCAGGCGCAGCGGTGACTGCCGCGCGATCGGTGCCATGAGAGTCGTTCATTGTATTGCTCAGCCGAAGCGCCCGGTGATGTAGTCGTCGGTCCTGCGATCCTTCGGTGAGGTGAAGATCTGATTGGAAGGACCTATTTCCACCAGTTGGCCCATGAACATGAATCCCGTGACATTCGACACGCGTGCCGCCTGCTGCAGATTGTGCGTCACCACCACGATGCAATATTTCTCGCGCAGCGCCTGCAAAGTTTCCTCGACGCGCAAAGTCGAAATGGGGTCGAGCGCGGCGGTCGGCTCATCGAGCAACAGAACATCGGGCTGCACGGCGATGGCGCGCGCCACGCACAGGCGCTGCTGCTGCCCACCGGACAAGCTGCGGCCGTCCGCGCTGAGCTTGTCCTTGACCTCGTCCCAAATCGCAGCGTCGCGCAGCGC
>JANYIY010000337.1 GCA_025358615.1 Gammaproteobacteria bacterium
CTCGGTGTCGGCCAGCGATTCGAGCGGCGAGAACAAGGTGACCCCGAACGCGGGCCTGCTGTTCAGCGACACCTTTGCGGATGATCGCTTCGGCATTTTGGCCGACATTGCCTATGCGGACACCAAGCTGCGGGGCAATCACGTCGACATTCAAGGCTGGGAAGGCGGTCGGGGCGATGGGGTTCTTGGGGTTACCGGTGGCTCGGGGTTGGCGCCCTGCCAATTGAAAGGTGCCCCGGCTTGTGTGACCGCACCTGGCTCGCTCACCAACCCTGCCACCATTAAGGATTGGTTTATCCAGGATTACGGCGTCTACCAGGAGCATAACGAGGACAAGCGCGTCGGCGGGCGCCTGGTTCTGCAGGCCCGTCCGATGGATGGCTTAGAAATCACGCTCGATGATAACTACTCGAAGGAGACGCTGACCCAGATTCAGCAAGGCTTCAGCATCTGGTTCAACAACGGCACCATCAGAGACGTGACCCAAGCCCCGGACGGCACGGTGACGAGTTTCACGCAACCGGGCTCTCCGACCGACTTTCAGGCGGCGATCAACGGTTCGGTGGTGGAAGACAACACCTTGGGCTTCAACGTGAAGTGGGATGTGAGCGCGCACACCTCTTTCCTCTTTGATGCCTACACGGCAGTGTCCAAGCTAAATCCAGGCGGGCAACTCAGCGAATTGGACGCCGATGTCGGCTACGGCAACAGCGCGGCCAACAACACCAGCATCGGTATCGTGACGAACGGCAGCAAGAATCTGCCCTATCCCGTCGGTTATGGTCCGAGCGGGGTTGCATCACGTTTCCTCGACCCCACCATCATCGGCTCACACGTGCTGGTGGAGGACTACAACCAGAACAAGGACAGCATCAACCAGTTCAAGCTGCAAGGCACTTGGTCCGATGACACGTTGAAGTTCAAGTACGGCCTGCAGTTCACGCACGACGCCGAGTCGCTACGCTCATTTTCTGACCTGCCCTACACCTGGCAGATGTATGCCGGCTACGGCCCGGCGCCGAACGGCTCAGGAGGCGTCGCCCCGATCCCCGCGAACTTGATTTCCGGGTCCTACACCACCGGCTCTAATTTCATCAACGGCTGGGGTAATGGCGCCAATCTGCCGCCGGCCCTTCTGGCGGCCAACGGCTACGCGATCAGGAGCTATCTGGAGGGCTTGAACGGTGCGGGTATGAACGTCGGGAACTGTACTAATCTTGCCGGGGCCACCCCCTGCACCGGCAAGTACATCATGTACGAGAATGTCGGCAACCACCAGAACATCAGCGAGAACACGGTGGCGCCGTACCTGAACCTGCAGGAAACCACCAAGATCGCTGAGATGCCGCTGAAGATCAACGTAGGGTTGCGCTTCGAGGTCACCCATGTGGATTCTGGCGGTCTCGCGAGCCTGCCGACCGGCCAGCTATACATTTTGACTACGGACAAGACAGCCTACGGCTTCACACCCTCGCCGATCACCGCTGTCAACACCAAGAGCGAGTATCGCTACCTGTTGCCGAACCTCGATCTGAACTTGAATGTCACCGACGACTTAAAGGTACGCTTCGATGCCTCGCGCACCTTGACCCGTCCGCAATTGGACAAGATCACCCCGACAGTGAATGTCCCCGCGGGCTAGCGGGTGGGGGGGCTCAATGCCACCGGCGGCAATCCGAACCTACTGCCTTTCCTGTCGGATAATTTGGATTTCGGTGCCGAATGGTACTACGCGCAAAACTCCTACGTGTCGGCCGACGCCTTCGTCAAAGAGCTGACCAACTTCATCGTCGGCGGCACTGTCACCGCTCCCATCAATGGGGTGACGCTGCCCGACGGTTCGCTGGCACAGTTCGCCATCACCGCCTCGGTCAACGGACCCTCGGCCGAGGTGCGTGGCATCGAGTTGGAGGTGCAGCATATGATTGGGGATAGCGGCTTTGGCTTGCAGGCCAACGCGACCTTCGTCAGCACCAACAAGCCCTATAATCCGTACGACTTGAACGTTTCCAGCTTTGCAGTGACGGGGTTGGCCAATTCCTACAACTTCGTGCCTTTCTACGACAAGTACGGATTCCAGGCCCGCGTCGCGGTCAACCACCGCGCCGCCGATCTGGATAGGTTCGGTCAGCACCAGGCCAACTCCAATTTCGGCGCTGAGCCGGTGTTCGTCAATGCATCTACCTATGTGGATCTCAGCACCAGTTACGCAATCAACCGTCACTTCAGTGTCTACTTCGAGGCCCTCAACCTCACCGATCAGGCGTTCAGCACCCGTGGCCGCTTCTCGGAGCAAATCCTCGATGTGGTCGATACCGGCCGCACCTACACCCTGGGGGTTCACGCCAAGCTCTAAGGTGGCGATCTGACCGGAGGGCCGCCTTTTTTTAAGGCGGCCCTCTTATATTCCGGCATCAGCAGTGGGATCTTTTTCCTCTATAGTGCAGTGCCTAAAATGAGGCATTCCATATCATGACGGCACTTCCAATCCGCAGTTTCGCGATCGTGGGCGGCGGCACTGCGGGCTGGATGGCGGCAGTGAGCCTCGGCAAATTCTTCAGGGCTGCGAATGTACGCGTACGCCTGATCGAGTCGGAGCAAATCGGCACCGTCGGCGTGGGCGAGGCCACGATCCCGCCCATCATGCACTTCATACGCGGAGCGGGGATCGATGAGAACGACCTCATCCGCAAGACCCAATCGACTTTCAAATTGGGCATCGAGTTCAAGGACTGGACACGAATCGGCCACTCCTACATGCACCCCTTCGGACAAACGGGATTCGACATGGGGCCTGTGGCTTTCTCCGCCTACTGGTTGAAAGCCTTTCGTGACGGTAGGGCAAGTAGGCTCGAAGAACATTCTCTCGAGGCGACGGCGGCCTATGCCGGGAAATTCATGCGGTTGGTTCAGGCGGCCAATTCCCCGTTGGAAAAAATCACCTACGCCTTGCACTTCGACGCCTCACTGTTTGCACGGTATCTGCGCACCATTGCCGAGGCCAGTGGCGTGGTTCGCACGGAAGGCAAAGTCGAATCGGTAGCGCTGCATCCCGAAAACGGATTCATTCGCGCGCTGACGCTGGAGAGTGGGGAACAGGTCGAGGCCGATCTCTACATCGATTGCTCCGGCTTTCGTGGACTGCTCATCGAGGGCGCGTTGCAGACCGGTTACCAGCACTGGAATCACTGGCTGTCCTGCGATCGCGCCGCCGCGGTGCCGTGCGAACGTACCGGCCCGCTGTCTTCATACACACGGGCCACAGCCAAAGCTGCGGGATGGCAGTGGCGCATTCCTCTGCAACATCGCGTCGGCAATGGCTATGTCTACAGCAGCAGCTTTATCAGCGATGCGCAGGCGCAAGACGAGTTGTTATCCAGCATCGAGGGCGAGGCGCTGGCCGAGCCGCTTAAATTGCAATTCGCAACTGGCCGGCGCAAGCGCTTTTGGAATAAAAATTGCGTCGCGCTCGGGCTGTCGTCCGGTTTCCTGGAGCCGCTGGAATCCACCAGCATCCACTTCATCCAACGTGACATTGCGCTGCTCTTGTCCTACTTCCCCGATCGCAATTTCAACGCCGCAGACCGCGATCGCTACCACAAGACCATTGCGGCCGAATACGAACGTGTGCGGGATTTCTTGGTTCTGCATTACAGTACGACGGAGCGGGATGACAGCGAAATCTGGCGCTACTGCCGCAATGTGGTCAAGCCGGACAGCCTCAAAGAGAAAATAGAATTGTTCCAGAGCTTCGGCCGTCTGCTGCGTGAAGACAATGAATTGTTCCCGATGCAGAGTTGGCTATATGTTTTTGTCGGACAAAACATAATGCCGGAGAGTGACGATCCCATCGCGGGCATACTCGATCTGCGGCAGGTCACCGACAACCTAAACAACATCCGCAGCGTCATTAGGCAATGCGCCCAAGCCATGCCTACGCATGAAGACTTCATCAAGCAAAACTGCGCGGCCTCGGCGTGAGTTCGTGGGATAATTGCGCATGAGCCAACGCCTTCAATCCGTGGTCATCGTCGGCGGCGGCACCGCGGGATGGCTCACGGCGGGCATTATCGCGGCGCGTCATCAGGGCCGTATGACGTCCGGCTTTTCCGTCACCTTGGTGGAATCGCCGACCGTGCCCATTATCGGGGTGGGCGAGGGCACCTGGCCGACCTTGCGATCGAGCTTGCAGAAGATGGGTGTGTCGGAAACAGAGTTCTTCCGGCACTGCAATGCCGCGTTCAAACAGGGTGCGAAATTCGCAAAATGGACCACCGGCGCCGACGATGACGCTTACTACCCTCCATTGATGCTGCCGCAGGGCTTCACGCAAGTGAATCTGGCGCCTCATTGGTTGTGCAAGGGCGACGGCACATTCTGCGACACGGTCTCTCCGCAGGGACAGTTGTGCGAGGATGGTCTGGCGCCGAAGATGATAACCACGCCCGAATACAAGGCGATGGCTAATTATGCCTACCATCTGGATGCGGGAAAGTTTGCCGGCTTCCTGCAGCAGCACTGCACCAAAAAGCTCGGCGTGCGTCACGTGCTGGCCGATGTCACGAGTGTGAACCAGGATGAACAGGGCGACATCAAGTCAGTTCACACGCAGCAGGCCGGAGAGATCGCCGGTGATCTATTTGTCGACTGCACCGGCTTCGCCTCGCTTCTGTTAGGCAAGACCTTGGGCGTCGGCTTTAAAGACTGCCAAGACGTGCTGTTCTGCGATGCCGCCCTGGCGCTGCAGGTGCCCTACGCGTCGCCCGATGCGCCGTTGGCCTCGCACACTATGTCCACCGTCCAAACGGCCGGCTGGATCTGGGATATTGGCCTGCCGACGCGGCGCGGCACCGGATATGTTTACTCGACGCGCCATGCCAGCGACGACCAGCCCTGCGCGACCTTGATGAGCTACTTGGGGCCGGAGCATCGGCACCTGACTCCGCGAAAAATCAAGATCCGCGCCGGGCATCGCACGACTTTCTGGAAGTACAATTGCGTGGCGGTTGGCTTGGCGGCCGGTTTTCTCGAGCCCTTGGAATCTTCTGCCATTGTCTTGATCGAGCTGTCCGCCAAGCTTATCGCGGAACAATTGCCGGCCAATCGCGAGGTCATGGACATCATCGCCGCGCGCTTCAACGACGTGACTCACTATCGTTGGGGCCGTATCATCGATTTCCTCAAGCTTCACTACGTGCTCACGCAGCGCCGGGATAGTGCCTTTTGGCGCGACAATGTCGATCCGGCTACCGTGCCTGAACGTCTCAAGAACCTGCTCAAGCTGTGGAAATATCAATCGCCATGGTTCTTCGACGAGTTTGACCGGCTGGAAGAAGTGTTCCCCGCCGCCAGCTATCAATATGTTCTGTATGGCATGGGATTTCGTACTGAAGTTGAACAAGGAGACAATGCCGGCACCGCGGCCGCTGCCGCCAGGTACATGAACGATGCCGCAGTGCTGACCAAACAGATGCGCTCGCAGCTGCCGAAGAACCGCGACCTCATGAACAAGATCTTTGAATACGGCCTGCAGCCGATATAACGAGGCAACTCCGAGTGACCAATATCGTGATATTGAACAATGAGGCGCACCGCAAGCTGCGCGTGCATGCGCAACCTTCGTTGGACCTCGGAGACAATCAGCGTTTCGTGGCCGTCGTGATCAGCGAGTTCCCTGCGCTCGCTCTGCATTATCCCATTCTGTTCTCAAAAGATGCCGATACCGGACAGTTCTATTGCGGCGTCATGCTGGGCTTTGATGTTGGCGAGAACTTGTTCATTGAAGCGCAGTGCGATGAGAATCTGTACCGTCCGTTGAATCTGCAGCGCGGGCCTTTTTACACGTCCGGCGATGATTTGGGTATTGATCTGGACAATCCTCGCGTGACGGCGGCCGGCGAGCAGGCCCTGTTCGGTGAGGCGAACGAACCCAGTCTCTATCTACAGAGCGTCATGGGACTGATGCGCGAACTCAAGCCGGGGCTGGAGCGGACCAAGGTTTTCATCAATACCTTGATGGAACTGAAACTCATCGAGCCTCTGACCATCAAGTCCCACTTCGACGACGGCTCGCAGCGCGAGTTGACCGGCCTTTACACCGTGAATCGCGAGGCCCTGGCGGGCTTGAACGACGCGGCCGTCCTCGACTTGTTTCGCCGCGGCTATTTGCAGCTGATCTACCTGCAGCGCGCCTCGCTGAACCACGTCGCGACGTTGGCGCAGAAGAAAAACCGCCGGTTTCTGCCGCAGCTGCCGCGCCGCTCCGGCGTCGGCTGATTAAGTCTCGATGAGCCTGGCGCTGGCTGAGATTGATGGCAAAGACCTCGGCGGCGAGGCGCAATTCCTGCGTGAGGTGGTTGAACCCTGCCGACCACTGGTGTTGCGGGATCTCGTGAGCGCATGGCCGGCGGTGCATTCCGCCACGCGATCAGCATCCGACCTGCAGGCCTATTTGGCGCAGTTCGATAACGGCCGCGAGACCGAGATCTTTGTCGGCGATGCGGCCATCGACGGTAAGTACTATTACACTGAGGATCTGAACGGCTTTAATTTTACGCGCCGGCGTATGAGTTTTTGCGAAGCCACGGCGGCCATCGTCACTCCGCGGGTTTCCCCGGACGCGCCCACGCTTTACTTAGGCTCCGTGCCGGTGAATGAACATCTGCCGGGCTTTGCCGCGCAAAACGTATTGCAAGTGCTGCCCCCCCCACGTCGCGCCGCGCATCTGGCTGGGCCATGCCGCCAAGGTATCGGCCCATTTCGACGCCTACGACAATGTCGCCTGCGTCGCGGCGGGGCGCCGGCGTTTTACCTTGTTTCCGCCGCAGGCCATCGCCAATCTCTACGTTGGGCCGATCGATCACACCATGGCTGGACAGCCGGTGAGCCTGGCCGCCGCCGCGGCGCCGGACGATGACAAATACCCACTGTTTCACGCGGTGCGCGAACAGGCGCTGAGCGCCGAGCTCATGCCGGGTGATGCCATCTACATCCCCAAACTCTGGTGGCATCAAATCGAATCGTTGGCCGCATTCAACGGACTCATCAATTATTGGTGGGACGCCTTCGCCGTGGGACCTGATGCGCCTTACACCAGCTTGCTCCTCAGTATGATCGCGATCGCGGAGCGGCCGGAGGCAGAGCGGGCGGCCTGGAAGGCCTTTTTCGATCACTATGTGTTTCGCTCCGACGGCCATCCTCTCAAGCATTTGCCGGCGGAGCAGCACGGCATGCTGGGTCCGCTCAAGCCCGACAACTACGCCAAGATCCGCGCCCTGGTCATGCATCGACTCCGAGGCGGTTAGTGCGCCAGGGCTTTGGGTATGGCGCTGTACACGGCGTCGCGAAATGCCTTGTGCAATGGCACTTTGCCGAACGGGCGATATTGGGTAAATAACACCGCGGTAATTTTGTTTTTCGGATCGACCCAAAAGAGCGTATCGGCCGCACCATCCCAGAAGAATTCACCGACGGCGCCGGATGCCTCCTGTGCGTTGGCGGGGGGCCGTATGCGCACGGCGAAATCGATGCCGAAGCCCACTTGACCCTTGCTGGGCATCCAGCAGGTGTCGGTGACTTCCGCGGGGATGGCATCGGTGGCCATCAAGCGCACGGTTTCAGCCTTCAATATACGTTTACCATCCAGTTCGCCGCCGTTTTGCAGCATGCGGGCAAACGCATGTAATCATCGAGCGTCGCGACCAGGCCGTAGCTGCCCGGCTTCAGCGGCCAATCCTGACCATTGAACTCCAAGGCCTTGTCGTCGGGCTCGCGGGTCAGTGAGCCGTCTTCGTGCCACTCGTACACGGCGGCGATGCGGGCGCGATCTTGCGGCCGCAGCGCGTAGCGCGTGTTCTTCATGCCGAGCGGCTTGAATATCGCGGTGTCCAGATACTTGTCGTAAGGCATGCCGGAGAACCGCTCGACCAGATAGGCCTGCACGTCGACGGAGGGGCCGTACAGCCAGCGGGTGCTCGGTTGAAACACCAACGGCAGCGAGCCCAGTTTCTGCGCCTCCTGCGCCAGGGTATTGGTCTTGTCATTGGGGTTGGCAGCGCGATAGATCTCCGCCACCGGACTGTGATCAAAACCGGCGTAAAACCCGGCGGTGTGGCGCGTGATATCGCGAATGGTAACCGGCCGGCGCAGCGGCTCGTAGATCACGTCGCCATGCGCGTCGATTCCGGCATACACCTTGAGATTGGCGAATTCCGGCGCGTACTTCGCGATCGGATCGTCGAGCTGAAACTTGCCGGCCTCGTACAGCGACATGAGAGCGACGCCGGTGATCGGCTTGGTCATGGAG
>JANYIY010000354.1 GCA_025358615.1 Gammaproteobacteria bacterium
AGCGACCACTTGACCGGCGACGATGTGCCGATAAAAGACCAAGGAGCCGATGCTCAAGGAACCCAGATCGTCCGTATGAAGAATGAATTCATGACCCGGGTGGTCGGCGGTGACGATGGGCGGCACCTCGAGCCCAACGAAACGCCTGCTTTCGGTGGTCGATTTGCCGACGTCGATGCTGACATAAGCGCCGGACACCAGGGTTCCCAAACCCGTAATTCCGGCGGCGGAGATGCGCGGGCGCACCACCCAAAAGCGCGTGTCATCCACCAGGTATTCACTGGCGTCGCGATGAATCATGGCCGTGACGATGACTTCCTTGCGATCCTTGGCCACATGTATGTCGCTGACCTCACCGATCTCGACATCCTTGTAGCGGATTTTGGTTTTGTTGGGTTCGAGGTCTTCGGCGTTGTGGAATCGGATCTCCACGCTGCTGCCC
Source organism: Gammaproteobacteria bacterium (assembly GCA_025358615.1). Lineage (GTDB taxonomy): Bacteria > Pseudomonadota > Gammaproteobacteria > Steroidobacterales > Steroidobacteraceae > Bog-1198. The sequence goes on from JANYIY010000354.1 coordinate 443, forward strand.
TGCGCAAGTTTCTCGCGAATGACGACGAATGCGCCGGCGAGAACCACGACTACGGGGAGTGCCCATATCAACGGTACCCGACTGCGCGTCGCGGGCACGGTTTCGGCGGTTGGGAGTTCGTCGCTGCCTGGGAGGACGGGCTCCGTCATCGCGCGTCCCACAGAAGTCGTTCGTCGAACGTGTGTGTCGCGAGCAGCGTCAATACTACGACGGCGCCGAATGCCCAAGCTCCCCAACCGACGATGATGGAGGCGAAGGATTGCACTTGCACCAAAGTGGCAAGCAAAGAAATGGCGTATATGTCCAGCATGGACCATTTCCCGATGAATTCCACCGCCCGATACAGCTGGCTGCGCTGCATACGGCCGTTCGGCAAGCGCCTCCACGCCGAATAGATCAATACCGCAAGCGCGAGAATTTTGAGCAAGGGCACGACGATGCTGGCGACGAACACCAACATGGCAATGGGCCATGACCCGGAATGCAGCAACACCAACACACCGCTTATAATGGTGTCGCTTTCATCGTCGATGATGGTCTGCGTGTCCATGACCGGCAATAGATTGGCCGGCACATAGAGTATGGCGGCGAGGACCAGCAACGTGGTGGTGAGGGCTAAACTGTGTGGCTTGCGCTCGTGTAGGCGCGCGTGGCACCGAGCGCAGCGCATCTGCGGCGCTTTAGCGTCGCGCATGGTCAAATGACAATCCAGGCATACCAGCAGTCCGAGGCTGCGGCCGGTGGCGGCGCGCCCGGTCATGGTGGGCCTCGTCCGGCCCACTGCCATAGCTGCTCGGACGACGTCCGGCTGGTCATCGCCGACAAGCACAGCATCAGCAATACACAGGACCAGAGGGCAATTCCCGGCACGACGTGCGCGAATTTTGCCAGGCGCACCAACGCAACCACCGAGCCGAGCAGAAATACTTCGGTAAAGCTCCAAGGCCGAACACGGGTGATGAGGCGTATGACGAAATTCTGGCCGTAGGCGCTGCGGCCGATCCACATCGGGACCAGCACATACAACAGCGTCACCACATGCAGCAGGGGCGCGACGAAAATGGTCAGAAATACCAAAACCGCGAGCATCTTGTAGTGCTGGTCGTACAGGCCGAGCGCGGCGCCGATTAAGGTGGTCTGGCGCGAGGCGCCGTTGACGTGCATTGCCACCAACGGATAGACATTTGCCAGGAACATCAGCACTGAGGCGCAGGCCGCCAGTGCGATGGCGGTGTCGATGGTGGCATCGCGCGCTACCTGCAGAGGCTTGTGACAGCGCACGCAGCGCGTGCGCACGAATGCCGGAGCCGCGGTGCATCGATGCGCCAAGTCACAGGCGGGGCAGAGCATCACCAGCGGCATTTACACTCTCAGTACCCTTGTAGCATCCTGTCTCGCGGCATCCGCATCCTACCGCAGTAGCGAGTAATTCAACAGGCCGCGGCTCAGGGTTTCGCTCCCACCTCCATCAACAGCCGCGTGAACAGGTAGAGGCGCGGAACGACGCTGTTCAAGTCGATCCACTCGTGGTCGGTGTGAAAGTCTCCACCCACATATCCAAGACCATCAAGTGCCGGAGTACCTTCGGCCATTGCCAATGCGGATTCGGACGCGCCTCCGTTGCCCGACAAGTGCACGGTCTTGCCGATTTCCGCGTAAATCGCCTTGGCTCGAGCGGCGAGGGCGTCGATCTGTGCATTTTCAGTCAGTGGTGGGAACGCCGGATCGTGAGTCACCGACACCTGGGTATCTGCGACCAGAGTGGCGCGGGATCCTGACTCGACCTTGGCGAGCACGGTATTGAACTCGTCAGGCGTGCGAAATCGAACATTGAGCGTCGCCTGCGCAAGCTCCGGAATGATGTTGTTGCGCTCGCCGGATTTGAGAATGGTGAGATTGACCGTGGTGCCGGCGCCGGAATGAGGGAAAGCTCCTTCCAGCGCGGCTAGCTGGTGCACCAGTTCGACCGCAGCGTTGCGGCCGTCCTGAGGTGCCATGCCGGCATGCGCCGCACGGCCCTTCACCTCTATATGAATGCTGGCGGAGCCCTTGCGCCAGACGGTGAGGGCGTCGGGCGGATCCCCGGGCTCCATGTTGAATTCGACATCGTGCTGTTTGACCAGCGCAGCGATCAGCTTGCGGGAACCGGGCGAACCACGCTCTTCGCTGTCGTCTAGCAGCAGCGTGATGGTCTGATAGTTCTTGAAACCAAGATCGCGCAGTATTTTCAGGGCCATTACTGCGTTGACCACGCCGGCCTTCTCATCGCCCACGCCGGGTCCGTGTGCCCGTTCCGGGTCCATGCTGAACGGCCGGGCCGCCGCGGTTCCAGGTCCGAATACTGTGTCGAAGTGCGCGATGATGAGAATCCTGCCTTTACCTGTGCCGCGAAATACAGCCAGCAGATTGTCCGGCAACCCTGGTATATCGGCGGGCTCGGTCCGCACCTCGCCGCCTAGGCCTTTTAGGCGGGCCGCGAGCACCGCTGCGACCTTGGTTCCACCCGCAATATCGCCCGTGCCCGAATCGATGTCGACAATCTCTTTGAGCAAATCCAGCGCCGCCGCGCGGTTGGCAATCGCGGCCTGGTACACCTTGTCGTTTCGATGCGGAGCGGCTTGAGCAGCCGTCGCGCAGATCACCATCAACGCCATCGCCATCGCCATCGCTTCCGCCCGCCACATCCACCGCATAGTTCTGCTCCCAATGATTGTGGGAAACGTTAGCATGCGCGAGGCGGCTATACTCGCCATTCATGCAACTGGCTTAAGAAGCTTAAGGGGATCAAATGAAGGCTACTTCGGTGGTTCAGCTGGAGAATGAGCGCGTCATCGTCACGGAATGGCGCTTCGCGCCGGGGGCGGACACCGGCCATCATGTGCATGCCCACGACTATGTTGTCGTGCCCCTGACCACCGGCACTCTGCGCCTCGAGGAACCCGGCGGGGTGCGTGACGCAACTTTGACTGTGGGCGCATCGTACGCGCGCCCCGCGGGCGTTGCGCACAATGTGATCAATGCCAACGAGTTTGAATTTCGCTTCGTGGAAATCGAGCTCAAGTAACGCGCCGGACCCCGGGCGTGCAGGGGCAGATCGACCGCCGACGGCTGCTGGCGGGAGCCGGTGCCGGCTTGTTGCTCGCGGCCGTCGACGGCTGCAGTGTAGGCAGTCTGGGCGGCAGGCCCAAGGCGCCGGATGCCACCCTACGACTCGCGCCATTGCGCGCCGCCACCGATCGGATCACCCATATCACCGTCTGCACGCGCCCCTTTCGCGCTCAAGGCCCGCGAATAGAGGCGGAACGGATCGGACAGAAGACGGTAGTCCATAATTATGGCCATGGCGGCAGCGGTTGGTCGCTGTCCTGGGGATCGAGCGCCATCGCAGTGGAAAAAGCCATGGCCTTGGGCGAGCGTGAGATCGCCGTAATCGGTTGCGGCGCGATGGGACTGACGTCCAGCCTACTGCTGCAGCGTGCCGGTGCCCGAGTCACCATTTATGCCAAGGATTTGCCGCCCAATGTACGCTCGTCGATGGCCAGCGGCCTGTGGACGCCAGACTCGCGCATCTGCTTCGAGGAGCATGCGACGCCGCAGTTCAAGCAGCTTTGGGCGACTATGGCGCGGCAGTCGTTTCGAACCTACCAGAGCCTGCTCGGGCTGCCGGGCAATCCGGTGGAATTTATCGACCGCTATTTCGTGTCCGATGAAGCGAACGGCACGCGCCGTTCGCGCCTCGCGGCCGAAGTTTGCCGAACTGCAGCGCGAGTTGCTCGCCGACCTCATCCCGCGAAGCGACGAGTTCGTCCCTGGAACACACCCATTTGGCTCGCGCTATTTGCGGCGCAATACGCTGATGATGTTCAATATCACCGCATATGCCCGCCTGCTCATGTCGGACTTTCTCGCCGCAGGCGGCAACATCGAAATTGCGGAATTCCATGCACCCGGTGATTTTGCCAAACTGCGGGAGAATGTGCTGGTGAACGCCACAGGCTTCGGCGCGCGCGTGTTTCCCATGTCGGTGGAGGCATTGACGGCCCGGTCCCAGAGCAAACGGGCAGCCAAGGCGCGCCAACAGGAAGCTGAGGCGACCCGGCCGGCACGTTCATGGGTTGCGGTGCATCTGCCGCGGGTGCATCAGGTATTCGGCGCCCGCGCGACGCTGCAGCAATACCTGTCCCTATCCCGGTTGCGCATCCACACCATAATGACCGAGATTCCATTCTGGGCCATTGTCGGACTGCTCATCGCGTTTGCGGTCAACAATGGGCACTTTGCCGGTCGGGTGGGCGGCGTGAACGTCTGGCCCGTGACATACCTCATGCTGCAGGCGGTGGAAGGCTCAGGCACTTTGTTCTTCATCATCGTAGCCGCCCTGTACGCTGCGGAGTTGGTCTGGCGCGAGCGCGACACTCGATTCGACGGCATCCACGACGCATTGCCGATGCGCGAATCGATCGACTGGCTGTCGAAGTTCACCGCAATCGCAGTCATCGAGATCGTTCTGCTCACCATCGCCATGCTGGTCGGCATGCTGATGCAGACC
>JANYIY010000384.1 GCA_025358615.1 Gammaproteobacteria bacterium
TTAAACCCGCTTAATATAGCCACGAAGGCTGCACCGGACTCTCGCAAATGGCCGAGATCGCTCGCGAAATATTGCCCGTAAATCTCGAAGACGAGATGCGCAAATCCTACCTCGATTACGCGATGAGCGTCATCGTCGGCAGGGCTTTGCCCGACGTCCGCGACGGCTTGAAACCCGTGCATCGGCGCGTGCTGTTCGCCATGCGCGAATTGAGCAATGACTGGAACAAGGCCTATAAGAAATCCGCCCGTGTCGTAGGCGATGTGATCGGCAAGTACCATCCGCACGGCGATGCGTCGGTGTACGACGCAATAGTCCGTATGGCGCAAGAATTCTCGATGCGCTACATGCTGGTCGATGGGCAGGGAAATTTCGGCTCCGTGGACGGCGATCCGCCGGCGGCGATGCGCTACACAGAAGTGCGCATGTCGAGATTGGCGGGCGAGCTATTGGCCGATATCGACAAAGAAACGGTCGACTTCAATCCGAACTACGACGAGTCCGAAAGCGAGCCGGCCGTCCTGCCCGCGCGAATCCCGAACCTGTTGATCAATGGTTCATCGGGCATTGCCGTGGGCATGGCGACCAATATCCCGCCGCATAACTTGACCGAAATCATCTCGGCGTGCATCGCGCTGATCGAGAAACCGGAGCTGACGCTGGCGGAACTGCTGCAGATCGTCCCCGGACCGGATTTTCCGACCGCGGGATTCATCAATGGTACTCAAGAAATCGTCACTGCCTACAAGAGCGGCCGTGGCCGCGTGCATATGCGCGCGCGCACTCATTTCGAGGACGTCGGCAAGGGCGATCGTCAAGCGATAATCATTACGGAGCTTCCCTACCAGGTCAATAAGGCTCGGTTGATCGAGAGAATCGCGGATTTGGTGCGCGACAAGCTCATCGACGGCATCGCCTCGGACGGCTTGCGCGACGAATCCGACAAGGATGGCATGCGCGTAGTGATCGAATTGAAGCGCAGTGAAGTTCCCGAGATATTGCTCAACAATCTGTTCGCGCAAACCGAAATGGCGAAGGTGTTCGGCATCAACATGGTGGCGCTGGTCGACGGCCAGCCGCGCCTGCTGAGCCTCAAGGAAATGCTCGATGCATTTCTGCGCCATCGCCGCGAAGTCGTCACGCGGCGCACGATGTATGAACTGCGCAAGGCGCGCGAACGCGGGCATATCCTGGAAGGACTGGCGATTGCGCTCGCGAACATCGACGCAATCATCGCGGCGATCAAGGCCTCGCCGTCGCCCGCCGAAGCAAAGATAGCTTTGATGGCGCGCGCTTGGCATTCAGGGGCCGTGCCGGAAATGCTGGCCCGCGCCGGCGCCATCAGCACCCGACCGGAAGGTGAAGTCGGCGCATTCGGCATCGTCGAGGGCGGCTACCGCCTCACGGAAATCCAGGCGCAGGCGATTCTGGAGATGCGGTTGAACCGCCTCACCGGACTCGAGCAGGACAAGATCATCGCCGAGTTCCAGGAATTGCTGGCACAGATTCGCGACTTGAACGACATTCTCGCGCGCCCGGAGCGACTGTTGCAGGTGATTCGCGCGGAGCTCGAATACATCCGCGACACGTTCGGCGACAAGCGACGCACGGAAATACTCGTCAATCACGAAGACCTTACGACGGAGGATTTGATCTCACCGGAAGATGTGGTGGTCACTCTGTCGCATGGCGGATATGCCAAGGCGCAGCCGGTTTCCGACTACCAGGCGCAGCGTCGCGGCGGCCGCGGCAAGGCAGCCACCAGCGTCAAGGACGAGGATTTTGTAGACAAGCTGTTCGTCGCCAATACGCATGACACGCTGCTGTGTTTCTCCGATCACGGCAAGTTGTACTGGTTGAAGGTGTACCAGCTGCCGCAGGCCAGCCGCGGGTCTCGCGGCAAGCCCATCGTGAATCTGCTGCCCCTGCAGGAAGGCGAACGCATCAGCGCGATGCTGTCCATCAAGGAATTCGAAGAGGGTAAGTTCGTCTTCATGGCGACCAGCATGGGCACGGTCAAGAAGACCTCTCTGGCGCTGTTCTCGCGGCCTCGCGCAAGCGGCATCATCGCCGTCGCGCTGGATGAGGG
>JANYIY010000411.1 GCA_025358615.1 Gammaproteobacteria bacterium
AATGCAGCAGCACGCGGACCCATCAGCGAGTGTAGGTAGCGCGGCCTCATGACTGCGTGCCTCGTAAGTGCTTCGGCCAAATATCGTAGCGACCGGGCGACAGTACGCCGTTGGGATCGATCGCGTCCTTGAGTGTTTCATGGAATCGACGTAACGCATGCTCATTGAAGGAATACACATCCATCACCGCCTTCTGAAAGACCGGTGCGGTGCGATACTCGCCCCATCCATGCTGGCCTCCGATCTCGATCAATTTCTTGAAGCCTTCTCGATAACGCTTGTTGGTGGCGGGATCCTCGGTTACGGGGGTCGCCAGAATAAAAATGAAGGAACGTTCCCAGAAGCAAGCCGGCAGCGTGAATGTTCTAAACAACGGCATCCCTAGATCGCGCGCCGCCTCGCTGAACACCCGGTTCGCCTCGATAATGGCCTCGCCGGTGCGCGGAATGATGGGCGAGAACCACATATGGCCCTTCGATGGCGTCGGGTTCCAGGGCGTGCGCGCGCCGATCGAGAATACCCGCAGCGACGGAACGCCGAACTCCGGCTCATGGTACTGCTCTACCTTCGCAGGATCGAGCGGCAGCGATAGGCGGTCGACGATGCGAAATTTTGCCCCATCGATCTTGGCGAAATGCCGTTGCGCCGCCTGCCACTGCGCCTCGATCACTTCCATGGGCCCGTAGAAACTCAACCACAGTTCCCAGTAGGCAATCCCCGCCTTGAGGCCATACGCCTCAAGTTCACTGGAATAGCCAAGTTTGACCTCACCCAGCAACTTCTTATGTTTCTCCGTCATCGTCGGCGGCCCATTTTCAATTAACAGCTGAATCTGGCCGATCGGCGGATAACCGTTGAGCGGTGAGGCGATGTCCGGGAACCCCGAGGTGATTCGCGCGTTCTCGAGATAGTTCAGCGTCTCGACCAGAGGTCTCCCGATAGTGAAACAGCGAGATGGTGCACCGCAGATATGCCTCAGGCTGCGGCATCAGCCAAAACCCCATCTTGGTGACGATGCCGAAATTCGATTGCGAGAAAATGCCGTCGATCCACGGCCCGCAGCCCGATTTGTACTGTTGCCAGGTCTTGGCATTCGGGATCGCGCCCATGCCGGTGCGCAGCAGGTCGCCGTTCGGCAGGACCATCTCCATTCCGCAATGCGAATCAAAGTGATTGCGATAGTTCGCCGATGTATAGCCGCCGCCGCGATCGATGGCGTTGCCCAGGACGCTCCCCCAGCCGGGGTCGGGACAATCAATCCACACCTTGAGATTACGTTCCCGGATGTGGTGGTACAGATCGAAATAGCTCACTCCGGGCTCGACCAAAGCGAACGCGTTCGCTTCGTTCACCTCCAAGATACGGTTCATGCGCTTCAGGTCGACCACGACGCAACCCGAATAGGCGGGGGCTGAACCGCCGTATCCTAGGTTCTTGCCGGTCGAAATCGCATACAGCGGGATGCGATAGCGGTTCGCGGTACGCACAATCTGTTGCACCTCCTCCGTCGAGGATGGCGCCACCGCGGCAGAAGCGACCCGCTCCTCGGCCTCATGCAGGAAAGGCGAATACGCGTCGCGGTACAGGTCCACGTCCTCGTCGCTGGTGAACACCCACTCCTTACCCACGGCTTGCTCGAATTCGGCGAGCGCGCTCGAAAACTGCTTCTGAGTTACACCTGGCGGCAACTTCATCGAGTTCTCTCCCTCATCCTTTTCATCAGGCAATGACCCATGACACCAGGTCCGACTGCGTGGAGGTGCATGGATCTGTGTCAGCACCCGATACCAGGCAGGTGGAGCGCGGTCGGCCCCTGGCACGCTCGTAGGTGCTAAGTAGATCCATCACGCGCTCAGTCCATTCCTGATGATGGTTGAGCGCGGCGAAAGTCCGGCTCAGCATGGGTTCGCTCGCCGTAACGCGATGGCTTGGCAGTCCAGCAACGGAGCGTCGATGGTCGATGCGAATCACCACGCGCCTCCAGTGGTCCTTCGCCAACTGCTCCAGACAGAATAGGCTGGAGGGTGTGGTCATGCCGGCGATCGCGCCGCCACCCGCCGCCCATCGGGGATGCAGCATGTCACGCCACAGCCGCGTGACATCTCCTTGAAATGCCACGATCTCGTTCCCGGACCGGTGCGCGGCCGCTGCAAAGGATCGGCACTCGGCATAGCGAGAATCGAACAGGACCTGGCCCAAGCGGATCGCTGCCCCGGGGTTTCCTACACCGGGGCCGGCCGCACCTTTGCAGGCCGCGGCGAAAACGCCGTCGGTGTGACCGCATACTGCGGCGGCAGCGCTGCCGAGACAGAATGTGCGGCGATCCATGACGCTCCGTTCGGACAATGAGTCCGCCGAATATAGGTATTTTTCACCGACAGAACTCGCACGACAGTGAAGTTAATTCATCGAGTCCTTGCTTGGGTCGCAAGAGCACAGCGCTCGAATCATGCTGGCTGTCGCGCCGCGGCCCGACTCCAGGGAGTGAGAGCCGCAAGCACCGCCGCGACGATGAACAGAGCGGGCACGTCTCCCAGCAGGTGACCATGATTTTCAGGTGCCTGCAGTGACTGAAAGGTCATGATGGCACCATGTACCACGCTCGACCAGACCGTGAACCAGATCAGGCTGAGATTCTCGAGCGGGTTGCGCGCTGCAAGGATGAGGAATACACCGAGTGTCGCGTAGACGCCGACTATCATCAACGGATAATGAGAATGCCCCGTGTGCCATGTCCATCCCGATGGCCAGACGACCATCAATAGATAGATTCCACCGATGAAGATTGCCCCTACCGCGACTAGCGCGAGCCGTAGATACCGAAGCTGTTGTATATCGCCCATGTGACCATCCTTCCTGTGTTGCTGTTGTTTGGGTATCGGGCCGAATCAGCGCCGGGTGATTACGATCTCAAGATATTCACTTGGAACGATCATGGTGCCGTCCGTCGCGCGATTGCACTTCGCGATCAGCGCCAGAAGATCCTGTTGCAGGGCGGCTTGCGCCGGTATGTCGAGTGCAGCGAATGCCTTGAGCACCGGGCCGTAGAACCCACCGAAGACCTCGATCCAATGCTGCGGCGAGCGATAGCGGAATACGAAGTGACGCTGCGCTGCTTCCACGGCGGCGGCGTGCGGTTGGAACAATTCGGTGATTCGCGCGCGGACACCCCATAGCGCAGGAGACTTGGCGCCGGGCGGAGGAGGCAAGTACTTGCCAATGGTTTTGAAGAGTTGGCCGATAAAGCTCTCGGGGGTCCAATTCGCAAGTCCGATCTTCCCGCCGCGCTTGCATACGCGCAGCATTTCGGCCGCCGCTCGCTCGTGATCCGGCGCAAATATGACGCCGAAGGTCGACACAACCACATCAAAGCACTCATCTTCGAACGGGAGCGCCTCAGCATCCGCCTCGCGGAATTCGATGTCCAGCCGCTCGGCCGCGGCCCGCTCGCGAGCCCGCTCGAGTAACGACGGCACATAGTCAGTAGCAATGACGCTGCACCAGCGGCGGGCGGCCGCCAGTGAGACATTGCCATTGCCCGCGGCCACGTCGAGTACCCGCTCGTTGGAATGCAGATCGAGAGCCTCGCACAGTGATTCACCCACGATCTGCAACGTCGTTCCGACGACGGAGTAATCGCCCGACGACCAGGCCGCTTGTTGCTTGCGTTTTAGGCCTGACAGGTCGACGGTATCGGTGGGTTTGACTACAGCGGACATATATCTTCTCCTGGAACGGGTTGGCTAGCTGATTCCTGAGCGCCATTTGGGTACAGGCGGTGGCCCAAGGGGTAGCGCAAAGCGGGACAAATGGCGGGACAATGGTCAGCGTATTCCCGGTAAACTTGCCGGTCTCGGCACGGGTGGGGCGGTATGCGGGAATTGACGCAATCCTTTGGCTATTGGTTGCGGCGCCGCCGAAAAGCGCTCGACCTTACGCAAGAGGGGCTTGCGGAACGCGTTAGTTGCTCCGGTTTCGCGATTAGAAAAATCGAAGCGGATGAACGCAGACCGTCGTTACCGCTTGCCCATCGGCTGGCCGATGCGCTCGCCGTGCCGGCGCAGGAGCGGCGCGCATTTCTCGACGCCGCGCGCGCCGTTCGATCAGCGGCCCGGTTGCCGCTGGGCGAATCTCCGGCGGATGCCCCGCGCGAAGCGGCGATCTACGCCGATGGTGAAATGGCTGCCTTTGTCGGCCGCAGCAAGGAGTACGACGTGTTAGTCGAGCTCGTCGCCGGCCTCCGCGGCGGCAGCGGCAACACGGTGCTGATCGAGGGTGAGGCAGGGATCGGCAAGAGCCGCCTGATACGGGAGGTCGTGCGCTATGCCGAGTCCCTGGGATTGCACGCCATCGCGACCAATTGCTACGAGATCGAGCGCGCAATTCCCTATCAGCCCATCATCAATCTGGTGATGCGTGCGCTTGAACGCACGTTGCCCTCCGCACTGAGCAAGCTGGCGCCCGTATCGCTTGCCGAACTGGCGGCGCTGGTTCCCGCGGTGGCGCAGCGGTTTCCACAATTGCCGGAACTGTCGCGGGATTTCCCGGAAGCGCGCCAGGCGCGATTGTCGCACGCCGTCGGGCAGCTGTTCGAAGTGGCGAGACACGGCCGCCACTCGATTCTGGTTGTCGATGATATCCAGTGGGCGGACGAGGCAAGCGCGCGCGTGCTTCATTACCTCGCTCAACACGTCGCCGAACAACCCACGCTGATGATCTATGCTTATAGGGACGACGACCTTGCGAGCGACGATCGCCTCGCTTTACTGATCGAAAGCCTGCACCGCGAACTAGCTGCACGGCGCCTGCCGCTGTCTCGATTACGCTTTGTCGATGCGAGCTCGCTGATCGGAGCATTCTACGGCTCCAAGCGGGAGACACCGTGGCTTGCGGCCCGTCTCTTTCAGGAGACGCAAGGAAATCCGTTCTTTCTTGTCTCGATATTGCAATCGCTGAGCGAGGGCGAGACGCAGATCGACGAGCGCGGCGCAAAAGGACCTGGCTTGTTGCCGGATGCCCTGCGTGCGGCAGTTCGTGTGCGCCTCTCCCACGTGCCAAAGAAGATCCGGCCAACCCTCGAAATTGCCGCGGTTCTTGGCCGGCGATTTGACTTCGATACCCTGCGTGAAGCGAGCAATGAACCCGAAGCGGACGCGCTCGATTCGATCGAGGCATTGGTGAAGCGCGGCTTCCTCAGGGAGGAAGCCGAAGACGGCATATACGACTTCAGTCACGACAAGGTGCGCGAGGTGGTTTACCGCGACATCGGCGGCGCCCGGCGTCGACGATTGCACCGCTGTGTGGCGGAAGCCCTCGAGCGTCGTGACGAAGGCGAGCCGCACGAACGCGATGCCCGCCTGTCGGAGCATTTTGAGCGTGCTCAAGAATGGTCCAAGGCGCTCAGGTATCTCGTTCTTACGGGCGAACGCTCGCTGGCATTGTTCGCAATGCGCGATGCGCTGCACTGGCTGGATCGTGCGATCGCACTATCCAAGGCTCATCCCGAGGCCCTTGATTCGCGCCAACGGCTCGCGCTTTATGAGCGTCGTGGCGCAGCTCGCGCCCAGGCAGGACAGACCGAAGGGGCGGTGGCCGATATACGCTATGTCATCGACAGTGCACGGGTGGCCGGTGAAAGCGAGAAGGCACGTGACGCGCTGATTCAGCTCGGCATGGCCTATCGACGCGCCGATCTGTACGAGGCGGCGACGACCTGTCTCAGCGAGGCATTGGCGGAAACCCGCAAATTACAAGATGAACGTCAGGCTGCCGGCATCCTGTATCACTTGGGGACCGTGGCTTGGAGCACCGGCGCGAACCAACAGGCAATCCCGGCTCATGAGGAAGCGGTATCCATTTGCGAAAGGCTTGGCCTCACGGACATCAACGCCGTACAGGCGTACCACGGACGTGGCGAAGCGTATTTTGCGAACGCGCAGCCCAAGGAGGCCATCGCATGCTTCGTTCGATCGCTGGAGCTCGCTCGCCAAATTGGCGACAAGGCCTATGAATCCGAGAATCTGATGATGATCGGGCACTCATGGGTGGGCGGCAAAGGACTTGGCGATTACGCCCGGGCGGTGAGTAATTTCGATGCCGCGTTGGAGATTGCCTATACCGCCGACCTGCAGTGGCACATGGGGCCAACGCTACTTGGGCTCGATCACGTACGCGCCTGTATGGGAAGTTACGGCGAAGCTTGGACAGGCATGCAGAAGACCATTCGCTGGCTCGAAGGTCTCAAGCAAGTTCGCTATCAACTCATCGCCTACGACTACGTCGGCGAATTATTGCTCGATCTGCACCTGAATGAACAAGCTGTCGAGCATATGGAACGCGGCCTCGCGCTGTCACGCGCCTCGGGCATCAATTTCTGGCGCACGGCATTGGAGGCGCATCTCACGGTCGCGCGAATGCGTCTTGGCAGAAATCCCGGCACTGCCGCGCTCGAGACGGTTCTCGCGCGCACGCGCGGCGCCGCCGAGCGCTATCTCATGATCCCATGCCTCGACGCTCTGGCGGAAGTTGCGCTGGCAGCGGGCGACTCACAGCGATGCCGGGAATTTGCCGGCGAACTGCTGATGCTGGCCGAATTGAGCGGCCTGCGCGAAGTGGCGGCTCGTGCTCGGCGCTGGCTCGGTGAGGTGTTTCTCGCAGAGGCCGCCCACAATGAGGCGCATGCCGAGTTGTCGCGCGCGGCGGCGTTGGCGCAAGGCGTCGGGCGGGTGCGGTTGCAGATGGACTTGGAACTTGCGCTTGCCAGAGCATCTGTGGTGTGCGAGCGGCAACAAGAGGCCCTTCTGCACGAGCGCAATGCCCGCGCGATTCGCGAGAGGATCGAGAGTAGTCTCGATTCGTCGGGGCTGGAGGCACGATTATCGCGCTAGTCTGGGTGTCGAATCGTCCGGATCACATCGCCTTCCATGATCTGCATGTGATCCTGTCAGTTCATGGCGTGCAAGTAGGCGTACGCATGCCGAGCCGCCTCCACTTGGCTCATACGCGCGAACGGCCCTTCCTGTTCCACGAAGTAGTGCTGTAAGCCTGCCTTCGATGCGGCTGCGAATATCGGCTTGTAGTCGATGATGCCGTGGCCCAATTCGGCTCCGGCAGGTTCGGTTTCCTTGCCGTCATTCGCACCTTTGCTGGGCGGCAAGAAGTCCTTGACGTGAATCATCGGAAAACGATTTGGATATTTCTTGAAATAGTCTACGGGGTTGCCGCCACCCAACACCATCCACCCGCAGTCGATCTCGAACTTCACCAGTTCCGGGTCGGTTTCGCGCAGCATGAGGTCGTAGCCGGTAGCGCCACCGCCTTGGTCGACCAGTTCACCATGGTGATTGTGATAGGCGTATTGAAGCCCGGCTTGCTTGGCCTGCTCGCCTATTTTATTGGCGAGTTCGGCTGATCGCTTTGCTTCCTCCAGAGTCATCGCCTGTGGTGCATTGACGAGCGGTGGACGCAAACTGGGGCGCAGATTGCCGCTGGTGGCGTAATGTGCGCCCAGTGCGTGCGCATTCTCGAAGGTTGCGCCCAGATTGGCCATATCGAACTGCAGATGTGCGCTGGGACAGGCCAAGCCATTGTCATCGAGCAGCTTGCGAAATTCCTTCGCTGACAAATTACCGAAACCGGCCGTTTCTACTTCGGCAAAGCCGATGTCCTTGATGGCCTTGAGCGTGCCCGCCGGATTCTCCTTGATGCCGGCGTTGACCGCATAGAGCTGAATTCCCATGGGTTTGCCCAACGGATTGGAAAATGCGCGCGGCAACCAATTGGCTGCACAAATCACCGCACTCAAGCCACCCGACCGGATGAGGAATCTTCTTCGGGACAATGATTTCATGTTTGCTGCCTCCACCGTAGATGATAGCGATATTACATTTACGGAACCGATATAGACTAGCTGGATAACTATGTGGGGTCCTGCCGGAAATGGTGCAGTCTGCAAGCTATGACGCGATTGTGGTCGGCTCCGGGCATACGCTCGATACGTTGCCGGCCCACTATTTCCACATGATGAAGCCACTCGCGTTGCTCGGCTACTTCACGTCTGAGATCGGTTGTACGAAGGCGTTGCGCTACGTCGAGTCGCCGGGCCGCTTCGATCCCTGCACTACATGGACCCCGGGTGACCCGGCTTGGGCGTCGCATGCCTGAGCGCGCCGCTAACAGTGGACTCGTTCGACCACTGCCTCGACTGCGTGCCGGCATCGTCGGCGGCGGCCGCGGCGCATTCATCGGGTCGGTGCATCGCATGGCCGCTGAGCTCGACGGTCAGGCACTGGTAGTGGCAGGCGCCATGTCCTCGGATCCAGCTACCGCCCGCCAAAGTGCGGCGGCATGGTGTCTCGAACGCAGCTACGACTCCTATGCGCAAATGGCCCTTGACGAAGCGGCCGACGAGGGCGGCATTGATTTCGTCATCATTGCAACCCCCAATCACCTGCACTACCCGGTAGCGAAGGCATTCCTGACGGCCGGGATCCACGTCATCTGCGACAAACCTCTCGCCTTCACGGTTGCGGAGGGAGAAGAACTGGTCCGCCTTGTCGAAGGAGGCACGACACTGTTTGCGCTCACGCACAATTACACGGGCTACCCGGCGGTGCGCCAGGCGCGCGAGATGGTGAGAACCGGACAGTTGGGCGGCATTCGCAAGGTCATGGTGGAATACACCCAGGACTGGCTGATGCAACCGCTGGAGGACCGTGGCAACAAGCAGGCTGAATGGCGAACGGATCCGGCGCGGGCCGGTCTCGGCGGCTGTGTCGGCGATATCGGTTCGCACGCCGAGAATCTGCTGGAGTTCATCACGGGCCTCAAGATCGAGGCGTTGTGCGCTGATTTGAGCTGTGTCGTTACCGGCCGCCGCTTGGATGACGATGGCAATATACTGTTGAGACTGAGTGGCGGAGCCAAGGGGACGTTGCTGTGCTCACAGATTGCCTGCGGGGAGGAGAACCGGCTGTCCATCCGTGTGTATGGATCGGAAGCGGGGTTGGAGTGGCACCAGCAGGAACCGAACACGCTCATCTACAAAGCCGCCGGCAAACCGTGGATGCACTTACGTACGGGACAGAACTATATGAGCGAGCCGGCTAAAGCAGCGGCGCGAATGCCGGCCGGACATCCCGAGGGCTACATCGAGGCCTTTGCGAATATCTACCGTGGTTTCATCGAGGATGTGCGCTGCGTCGGTTCCGGCCAAGCACCGCTTCGAAGCTACCCTGGGGTTCAAGATGGCTTGCGCGGCTTGCGCTTCATTGAACGAGCGGTGGCAAGTTCGAAGTCCGGATCGGTCTGGCTCAGGATGTAGGCGGCCGTGACTCCCCTCATTAGAATTCGGCTCTGCGCCATGATGTTCCTGGAGTTCTTCATCTGGGGTGGCTGGTTCGTTACCATGGGCAGCTACCTGGCGTCGAACCTCCACGCCACCGGAGCTCAGACCGGACTCGCCTATTCCACGCAATCCTGGGGCGCCATCATTGCCCCATTCATCGTGGGGCTGGTGGCTGATCGCTATTTCAATGCCGAGCGGCTTTTGGGGGTCATTCACATCGGCGGCGGCATACTGATGTACGTCCTGTTCTCGAGCCGGGAGTTCGCGGGTTTCTATCCCTACTTGCTGGCGTACATGATTCTTTACATGCCGACTTTGGCCTTGGTCAACTCCATTGCGTTTCGCCAGATGAGTGATCCGTCCAGACATTTTTCCAGTATCCGAGTCTGGGGCACCATTGGTTGGATTGTCGCGGGCCTCGTCATCAGCTACCTTTTTGGCTGGGACTCGAGCGGGGCAATGGCTCAGGGCTTCCTCAAGAGTACCTTTCTGATGTGTTCAATCGCCTCATTCGTGCTGGGGCTTTACAGCTTTACCCTGCCCCGAACGCCGCCCGTGCGCGGCCCTCGCCAAGGGAATGGGCTTGGCAGTCTCCTCGGACTCGATGCGTTGGTGTTGTTGAAGCACAAGAACTTCGCAGTGTTCTTCGTGGCGTCGATATTGATCTGCATCCCGCTGGCGTTCTACTACCAGAACGCCAATCAGTTTCTTACTGAAATTCACGTCGCCAATGCCACCGGCAAACAAACCATCGGCCAGATGTCCGAAGTGCTGTTCATGTTGCTGATCCCGTTGTTCCTGAGCCGCTTCGGCATGAAGACCACGCTGCTGCTCGGCATGTTGGCTTGGGCTTTTCGGTATCTGTTGTTCGCGTTCGGCAATGCTCACGAGCTTGGATACATGTTGCTGCTCGGGATCGCGTTGCATGGCGTGTGCTATGACTTTTTCTTCGTCTCAGGGCAGATTTACACCGACTCCAAGGCGGGTGCGCAGCACAAGAGCGCCGCGCAGGGCTTGATCACATTGGCGACCTACGGCGTCGGCATGTTGATCGGGTTTTGGGCCGCCGGCCGCATCGACGATCTGTACTTCAGCGGCGGCGTGCACGACTGGAGGGCAATTTGGCTCTATCCGGCGGGATTTGCGGGCCTGGTCTTTGTGCTGTTCGCGTTGACATTCCGCAACGAGACCGTCGAGTACGCCAAGCCATGACGGAGTTCAAGCCCCGGCCTATGAAGCTCAGCGTGCTCACGGCAGCGCTGCAGGAACTCACCCCGCGCGAGCAGCGCGAGGCGGATCCGGATCTGGCCGTCGAGGAGTGGCTGGAGTTTGCCCGGCAGATGGATTGTCCGCATATCGAACTCTCCACAGCCTTGCACCCGAGCGAGAGCGATGTGCCGGCCGCGGCGCTGCTCGACCCCGTGGCGAATACCCTGGACCTGCGCCAACCCTTCGGCCCCAAGCGCGCGGCACGGCTGCGGCACGCAATGCAGGCGACCGGTGTCGGCCTTTCGGATCTTGCATACTTCGACAACATGCTGGCGTCTGACGATTCCGTGCGACGCAAGAAGCACGAACTGATGCTGCGGGTGTTCGACGCAGCGGTTCTGCTCGGCACGGACGCCGTGACCGGCTTCGTAGGCCGCAATCCGCTGTTGGAAATGGACGCCAATTTGGCCATGTTCGAACAGGTGTTCGTGCCTCTGCTCAAGGAAGCCAAGGCCCGCGGGCTGACCTTCCGAGTCGAGCAATGTCCGATGCCGGGATGGAATATCACCGATAAGTGGCACAACAACATCGCCTATGCACCGGGTCCGTGGATTGCATTGCACCGGATCTGCGAGCGGCATGGCGTCGGCGATCAGTTCCGCATCCACTACGATCCCTCGCATGCGATCCTGATGGGGCAGGATTCACGTTCGGTGTTTCAATACTTGAAGGACGCGGGCTATAACTTTTTAATCAACGGCTTTCACGTTAAGGGGCAGGTCATCGACTCGCGCGGGATTTCCGGCTGGGGCTATGGTGGTCAGACGATGCAGCGCGGGGATTGGCACGGCGCGAGGCCTTCGACCGATCCGGTCGAGCAACAAAACGCGTGGAAGAAACAAACCGTGTTTTGCGAACATGAATTGCCGGGCACGGCGCGGCACGATCCGCTCGCGTACCTGCAGAATCGAACCGTGGACTGGCTGGACCATCAATTGGCGGCGCGCGAATTGCTGGACATCGCGCCCGATGACACCTTCCTGGTCGTCGAGCACGAGTATCCCAAGGCCCGCATCCAGGACAAGGCACGGCTCAAGCCGATTCTGGCGGGCTCCATTGCCTTCACCCGCGCGATCGACGCCGCCGCCGCCGCGATGTATTCCTTGCAGCACGAAGTGCTCGCCTCGCAGGGCATCGCGGTGCAGGGCGTGGGACGCGAGGCCTACCGGTCCTGAGCAAGATCGCAACGTCATGCCCTTCGTAACCGCGGAAACCTTACAGAGCAACTACGACGTCATCGTGGTGGGTTCTGGGGCCGCCGGCGGGCAGTCGGCGTATACGCTGACCATGGATGGCGCCAAGGTCCTCATGCTCGAGGCCGGGCGCAATTACTCCGCAAGCGAGTCGTCCATGTTCCGCACCCCGGATCTAGCGCCTCTGCGTGGTGCCGACACGCCGGACAAACCCTTCGGGTTCTACGACGCCACCGTCGATGGTGGCTGGAACGTTCCCGGTGAGCCCTATGTGCGCGCGAGTGAAGATCATGCAGGCCGCTTCGAATGGTGGCGGGCGCGCATGCTGGGCGGCCGTACCAATCATTGGGGACGCATTTCGCTGCGCAACGGGCCCTATGACTTCAAGCCGAAAGCCCGGGATGGACTGGGTTTCGATTGGCCCATTGGTTACGATGATGTCGCCCCATACTACGACAAGGTCGAATTGCTGATCGGCGTGTACGGCAGTAACGAGGGTCTCGAAAACACACCGAATTCGCCACCCGGCTGCCTGCTGCCGCCGCCCATGCCCTTGGTCAGCGACCACTTGATACGGCAGCGCGCGAAGAAATTGGGGATTCCCGTGATACCCGGTCACCGCGCAGTGCTGACTCGGCCTCTCGATTACAAGCATGCGCCGGCGCGGCTGCATCCAGGCAACGCGACGGCGCAGAAAATTCTGATGGAGGACATGCGCAGCCGCAGCCCCTGTCTATGGGCGACCCCTTGCGGGTCCGGCTGCGCCGTCCGCGCCAATTATCAATCGACCACCGTGCATTTGCCGCCCGCCCTCAAGACTGGAAACCTCGACATCATCACCGATGCGATGGTCTATGAAGTAACCCTGGGGCGCGACGGCCGGGCCAACGGCGTCAACTTCGTCGACCGGATCAGCGGCAAGCATCGGCACGCCGCCGCGAGGGTGGTCGTACTGGCCGCGAGCGCCTGCGAGACAGTACGAATTTTGCTCAACTCCAAGAGTGCGCAGTTCCCGCAAGGCCTCGGGAATTCGAGCGGCAAAGTCGGGCGATACCTGATGGATACCGTGGGCTCCGCGGTGGGCGGCCAAATTCCGCTGCTCGAAAATCTGCCGCCGCTCAATGAAGACGCTGCCGGCGGCGATCAGATGTACGTCCCTTGGTGGTTGTACCGTGAGCAGCACGCAGGAAAACTCGGCTTTGCCCGCGGCTACCACATCGAATTCGGCGGCGGCAAACGCATGCCCGGCCACAACACGGGCGCCGGTCTCGAATGGCTCACCGGCGGCAGCTACGGGGCGAAATTCAAGCAGGACGTGCGACGCTATTACGGTTCCTTCGTCTGGTTCAGCGGCCGCGGCGAGATGATCCCCAACGATCAATCGTTCTGCGAGATCGATCCGCGCGTCAAGGACCGGTGGGGAATCCCGGTGCTGCGTTTTCATTGGCAATGGTCGGAACACGAGCGGCGGCAGGCCGCCCACATGCAAAGCACCTTTGCGGACATCATAGACGCCATGGGCGGGCGAACGCAGCACGCCGTGCAGAGCGACGGCGCCAAGGCCATCGCTTCCGGCGGCTCCATCATTCACGAGGTCGGCGGCGCCATCATGGGATCCGATCCCCAGACTTCGGTGACGAACTCCTGGGGCCAGACCTGGGACGTGAGCAATCTGTTCATCAACGACGGCGCCGTGTTCGCATCGAATGCGGACAAGAATCCGACGCTCACCATCATGGCTTTGGCATGGCGCGCGTCGGATCATATTCTCGGGCGCATGCGACGCAAGGAGCTGTAATGGATCGGCGCACGACACTCAAGTGGGTGCTGGCCGCGAGTGCCGTGGGTCCGCTTCTGCGGCAACGCGACGCACGCGCGTACTCGACCCTGACCGCGCGAGGTTACGGCACCGATCCGAATCTTGCGGTGAACTATCATCCGGGTGAACTGTGGCCGCTCACGATGACCAGCGTGCAGCGGCGGCTGGCGGGTATTTTGTCGGACATCATCATTCCGGCCGATGATCACTCGCCCAGCGCCTCCACCGCCGGCGTGGTCGATTTCGTCGATGAGTGGGTGAGTGCGCCGTACAGCGATTTCCAACGAGACCGAGGAATCGTGCTCGGCGGCTTTGCCTGGCTTGACGCCGAAGGCGCCCGCCGCTTCGGTAAGGAATTCGTGGAGCTCGACTCCGCGGAGCAACTCAGCGTTTGCGATGACATCTGCGATGCGGCGCGTGCGGCGGATGCGCTGCGCGAGGCTGCTCGCTTTTTCGCACTCTACCGCGACTTGACCGCCGGCGGATTTTACTCGACTCCCCTCGGCCGCAAAGACCTGGGCTACATGGGCAATGTACCCTTGGCGAGCTTTGATGGACCTGCGCCCGCGCTGCTCGAGTCGCTGGGCTTGTTGTAAGCACTCGGATGAACGGTGAACTATGAATAAGATGCGCTGCTTGGCCGCGATATTGGGTTTTTTGTGTGCGACAGCATTCTCCGGGGCGCGTGAGCCGGTGCCTGCCGGCGCCGACTCGCTTTGGCGGGCTCTGCTGCGGGACCACGGCGCACCTGACTGGCGCGGCTGGAATACAGTCGGATTTCCGGCCGGCTGGCAGGTTGCCGGCGGGGTGCTTTCCAAGGACGGCGATGTCGACGATCTGGTCACGAATCAGACCTTCGCAAATTTCGAACTCGAGCTCGAATGGAAGATAGGAAAGGGCGGCAACAGCGGCATCTTCTACCGCGCCACACGCGAGTACGATCATATCTATTGGAGCGGGCCGGAATACCAGCTGCTCGATGACGACAACGCGGCGGACGGCAAGAATAGCCTCACCTGCGCCGCTTCCGCTTACGCGCTGTACGGCGCGCCGGCCGGAGTGGTGCTGCCGTTCGATCACTGGAATAAGACTCGAATCGTCGTCCACGGCTCGCATGTCGAGCACTGGTTGAATGGCCGCAAGGTCGTGGACTATGACCTCAAGAGTGCCGATTGGAGGGACAAGGTTGCCGCGAGTAAATTCTCTGCATACCCGCACTACGGCCTCGCGGACTCAGGATTGATCGGCATCCAGGGTGACCATCCGGGAGCGCTGGCCATTCGTCACGTCCGCATACGTGAACTCCCATGAGTGGCGGGCGCAACATGCAACGCAACTGGGCAGCGCGGCTTCTTGCCGCTTCTTGGTCGTTGACGATGCTAGGGGCCTCGGCTTGGGCGGGCCCGTCTCATGCGGGCGAAGATTCACGGCCCTTGCCGGGCGAAGAGTACATCTCGGCGGCGCGTAACGCTCAGGTTCACCCGCCGCTGCCGGCACCCAACCGTGCTGCGGGCGAGGGATTGGGGCCCTACCATCGGCTGGTGATCCGCGGGGCGACATTGATCGACGGCACGGGTGCTCCGGCCATAGGTCCCGTGGACATCGTCATTGAGCAAGACCGTATTGCGCGGATTCAGGGCGTTGGGTACGCCCATCTGCCGATCAAAGAGCAGGGCCGACCTGCGCAGGGCGATTATGAGATCGATGCCACAGGCATGTACGTGTTGCCAGGTTTCATCAATTCGCACGCGCATATCGCGGATGCCTCGCAGGGCAAGGTGGGTGAGGTGCCGCCGGCCGAATATGTCTACAAGTTATGGCTGGGCCACGGCATTACCACGGTGCGCGAAGCCGGCTCATTCAACGGCTTGCGATGGACGCTGAACGAGCGCCGGCGCAGCGCCGCGCACGAGATCGTCGCGCCGCGTATCGTTCCGTATGTTGGCTTTCCAGTCGAGGTCGATACTCCGGGCGGTGTCCGCACTCCGGAGGAAGCGCGGCGCTGGGTCGATGCAGTCGCCGCCGCCGGCGCGGAGGGCATCAAATTCCTGGGGTCGCCGCCGGACCTCATGCAGGCGGCACTCGCCGAGGCAAAACTTAAACACCTGCGCAGCGCCTGCCACCATGCGCAAACCGCGGTGGCGCGCATGAACGCGTTGGATACGTCGGGCTGGGGACTCACCAGCCTGGAGCACTGGTACGGCCTGCCCGAAGCGCTATTCACCGACCGGCGGGTGCAGGACTTTCCGCTGGACTACAACTACAGCGACGAGTCGGATCGATTCGGTCAGGCAGGGCGCCTCTGGTCGCAGGCCGCACCTCGCGGCAGCGAGCGCTGGTCGCAAGTCATAGAGACGCTGAAGGGGCGCGATTTCACGTTGGTGCCCACTTTTACTATTTATGAAGCCAGTCGCGATCTCATGCGCGAGATGCGGGCCGAATGGCATGAGGAGTACACACTGCCTACCTTGATGCGTTGGTACGCGCCGAACCGCGAGGCGCATGGGGCTTACTGGTTTAATTGGACGACCGCGGACGAAATAGCGTGGAAGAAGAACTATACCATTTGGATGTCCTTCATCAATGATTACAAGAATGCAGGCGGGCGAGTGGCGGTCGGCGATGACGCCGGCTATATCTATAAATTGTTCGGCTTTGCCTATATTCGCGAGCTCGAGCTGCTTCAGGAAGCGGGTTTCCATCCGCTTGAAGTAGTCCGCGCGGCAACACTGTCCGGTGCGGAACTACTGGGAATGTCGGACCGGATCGGATCGGTGGAGGCGGGCAAGACGGCTGATCTTGTGATCGTGAAGGAGAATCCACTCGCCAATTTCAAGGTGCTGTACGGAACCGGCGCACTGCAACTCGATGACGCAACGCATAAGCCCACGCGAGTAGGGGGTGTTCGCTACACCATTCACGACGGCATTATTTACGATGCGCCCGCGCTGCTCGGCGACGTGAAGCGCATGGTAGCGGCAGCCAAGCAACGGGAAGCAACGGCGGAACAGTAGGCAGCCGACTATTATCCAATCCAGGAACTAACAGCGCGCACCTGACCTACCCGAGGGTTCCCCCATGACAGAGTCGTCCCCTGCGAATTTGGAGCTCGCCATCATGCTTCCGCTCGGGGTGGTGGTGAGTCAGCTGATGCGCATAGAAGCGGATCTACGATTTCTAAACATGAAGGCATTGGTCTACGCCAAGCAGCGTGTCAGCAGCAGCGTGGGTGCCCAGATATCGGGCCGCCTCGAGCAAATCAATGAGGCGCTCGATCTGATTCGCAGACTCACCTCGGATATCGAAGCGGACATGCTGCCCATGCCCGCGATTGCGGTCGTTACGTCTTCCAAGGACTCGGCGAATCGCAAACCGCTCCCCGAACGCGACGACTGACAGCAGTTAGGGTGCGGGACAGCGCCATTTCTGTGGCAGGATGCGATTGGATACGGACGAGGACTCGTTATTTACGCTGTTCGACGCAAAACATGCATGACTTCATAATTGTCGGTGCGGGTATGGTTGGCGCATCGGTCGCGTATGAACTCGCCCGTTCAGGTCGTGTATGCCTCATCGAGGGCGAAGCTCGGCCCGGCTTGCACGCGACGGGCCGCTCCGCGGCGTTGTTCGCACCGAGTTATGGAGGCAGGGAGATTCGCGCCATCACCCGGGCGAGCCGTGGCTTTTTCGACCATCCGCCATCGGGCTTCACCGAGCATCCGCTGCTGCGGCCGCGCGGCAACCTGTACATTGCGCGCGCGGATCAGTGCCTGCGGCTCGAGCACATGGTGGCCGCCATTCGCGCATCAGGCGGAACTGTAAATTTGATCGATGGGCACGAGGCCATTGTCCGCGTGCCGCTGCTGCGCGACGGCTATGTGGCCGCGGCCGGCTTGGATGTCTCGGCAATGGACATCGACGTCAACGCGCTGCATCAGGGATTCCTGCGCGGCGCACGCGCGTCCGGCGCCGAGCTCATTGCGACGAGTCCGGTGACGGAGGTGCAGCGGCGCAACGGCGTATGGTCCGTTGAACTTGAGGGCGGCACGGTGAGCGCGCCTATTTTGATCAATGCTGCCGGCGCCTGGGCGGATCAGATTGCGAACTTATGCGGCGTCAAGCCGTTGGGTTTACAGCCTTTACGCCGCACGGCAATGTTGGTGGATCCACCGGCCGGCGTCGACATTCAATCATGGCCGGCAGTCATCGACGCGGACGAGCAGTTCTACTTCAAACCCGATGCCGGCAAGCTGCTGTTGTCGCCGGCCGACGAAACTCCGAGCCAGCCTGGCGACGCGCAACCGGAGGAGTTGGATATTGCGGTGGGAGTGGATCGGGTGCAGGCGGCCTTGAATATCGAGGTACGGCGGATCAGCCATCGATGGGCGGGCCTGCGAACATTCGCTCCTGATCGAGTGCCCGTGATAGGGTTCGACGCCGAGCGCGCCGGGTTTTTCTGGTGTGCGGGGCAGGGCGGATACGGTATCCAAACTGCTCCGGCCATGGCCCGGATCGCGGCGGCGCTGGCGAAGCAAGAGAGTTTACCGGCCGACATCGCCGCACAAGGTTTGACTGCGCAGGATCTCTCACCCGGCCGGTTCGCGCCGGCGGCGCTCGTCATCAAGATTTGAACAGCGCCCACGCGCTTGCCAAATCCTGCACCACATGCCCGAGCGACTTGTAGACGGTGATGTCGGCTCGAGACCTCCGGCCCGCGATCCTGCCCGCCAACACTTCGCCGATCTCGGCGACGACGTGTGCATCGCCGATGAGACCCGCCGCTTTCGCGCGTAAGAACTCGGCGCCTTGGCGCAGTACACCCTCACGACTGTCGGCGATGAAGCGCGATCGGACGACGAGATCGTTATCCACCTCGACGGGTCCGGCGATACTGGATCCCACGACGTTTAGATGGGTTCCGGCTTGGACCCAGCTCCCCTGCAGAATGGGCTCCCGTGCGCTCGTGACCGTGCAAATAATGTCGGCGTCGCTGACTGCCTCTTTTACATCCGCAGCGACGCTGAATGGGATTCCAAGTTCAGCGCTCATTCGCCGACAGAACTCCGACGCCCGCTGCGGCGAGCGTCCCCACACGCGAACCGCCTCAAGGGTGCGCACCTGGAGCAGCGCGCGCGCGTGCGCGGCCGCCTGCTCGCCGTAGCCCAGAATGGCAAGCCGCGAGGCGTCGGGTCGCGCCAGCGCATGCGTCGCCACCGCGCTGGCGGCGGCGGTGCGTATGGCAGTGATCTCGCCGGCGTGTACGATGCACACGGGCTCCCCCGTGGCCGGCTCGAACAGCACCACCAGCCCCTGATGGGATTGGCGGCCCATGGAGAAATTTTCCGGGTACACGCTGACGAGTTTGGCGCCGAAGGCCGCGTGCTCGCCCAATGCGCCTGGCATGATCCCGAACAGATGCCCGTTTCCCAGGGGGATGATGGATCGCAGCAGTTGGCGCGTCGTGCCATCCGAGAAATCGATCATGGCCTGCCTGACGATGGGAATGCAGACCTCGAAGGTCAGTCGTTTCGCCACCTCATCCCGTTCAATCACTCGCATGGCGCGGATAATCGGATCAAGTCACGCCGGTCGGGTGCTTCACTCGTTGCGGGAGTTGCCATTCTGGCCGGATAAAGTGGCAGGTGTAGCCTGCGGGATAGCGCTCCAGATAGTCCTGGTGATCAGGCTCAGCCTCCCAGAAATCGCCGGCGGGAGCCAACTCGGTGACCACCTTGCCGGGCCATAGCCCTGAGGCCTCGACGTCCGCGATGGTGTCCTCGGCAACCAGTTTCTGTTCTTCACTAGTATAGAAGATGGCCGAGCGATAGCTCAGCCCTCGATCGTTACCCTGCCTGTTGAGCGTGCTGGGATCGTGGATCTGGAAAAAGAATTCGAGCAGTTTGCGAAAGGTGATCTTGCGAGGGTCGAATATGATCTCGATCGCTTCGGCGTGCGTGCCGTGATTGCGATAGGTGGCATTTCGCACATCGCCTCCCGAATAACCCACCCGAGTCGAGATGACGCCCGGGTAGCGGCGCAGCAGATCCTGTACGCCCCAAAAGCAGCCGCCTGCGAGAACTGCGCGTTCGGTTGATGTACTCATCGCCTTACTCCTATCCCAGACGGGTCGTCGATAGATTGAACACTTGCCCGGTGAATGTCCACGGCGGGTAGAATTGGGCCGGAGCGGCCGAAATCAAGCGCTGGGAGCCGTTGCCCGGAGGGTATGCCGCCGCTCGGTTAGCCGTCGACCCAAGTGATAGCCATCCGCATGGGTACGGCGCTGCCGGGCGGCACCATGAATACGCCTGGCTTGGCGCGAAAGTCCTGTGAGAATCCTTGCGGATCCGCAACGCCGTGCCAGGGTTCTATACATATGAAATTGGCGCCCGGCTTGGTCCAGATGCCGAGATAGGGCATGCCCGGAAAATGGACGCGAATGCGCGGTCCGTCGGCGGCGCCATAGGTGACGGCCTGGCTGCGGATTTTATCGAAGATGATGACATCGTCTCGAAACAGGTCATCGCCAAGTGCCAGGCGTCGATTCGAGATCGGTGTGGCATGCGGCTCCGGCGTCAACAGCCCGTCGACATTGAGGCGCCGCATCGGCGCAGGCTCATCGCTCGTGAACTCGATGAAATGGGATGCGCGTGCGCGGCCATAGGGCAGCGGCCAACGAAATCCAGGGTGGTAGCCGAAGCTTGCAGGCATGGGTTCATCGCCCGCGTTTCTGACCCAACTCGTGATGGATAGCGTCGTGCCCTCGAGCGCAAAGTGGACATCCAATTTGAAGCGATAGGGGTAGATCTCAAGGCTGGCGGCGTCTGCCTTTAGCTGAAAAGTCGCGGCGTCTGCAGTCGAATCGATGAGGTCGAAACGCTTGCCGCGCGCGAAGCCGTGCCTGGAAAGGTGATAGACCTTGGAATCCAGCCGGTAGGCGCCGCCGGCGAGGGCTCCCACAATGGGAAATAGCAGCGGCGCGCGTCCGGTCCAGACATCCGGATCGCCGTCCCACAGCAAATCGTGCCCTTGGGCGTCGCGCAGAGTGGACAGTTGTGCCCCCTGTGGATTGACCTCGGCGGAAAGGTCGCCGGAATGTAGAGACACCCATTGATTACGCTGCTCTGTCACGAGTAAACCTCCGGCCTATAATCGCTTGCATATACCATGACAACGCCCGCAACCATTACTCCTATACGATGGATGGCGTGATGAATATCGACGACTTCGATCTAAGAGCGCCGCCGCAGTCATTCTACGATGATCCGTATCCCACCTATGCGGCTCTGCGTTCTGCATCGCCGGTGCATCGGTTACCCGATGGATCGCTGTTTCTCACCCGATACGCGGATCTTGAACATGTCTATCGGGACACAACGACGTTCAGTTCCGATAAGAAAATAGAATTCTGGCCCAAGTTCGGCGATTCGCCGTTGTACGAACATCACACCACCAGTCTGGTGTTCAATGACCCGCCGTTGCACACCCGTGTGCGCAAGATTATCGCGGGTGCGCTGACTCCGCGGGCCATCGGTGCCATGGAGCCGGGCCTTAACGCCGTGGTCGATCGGCTGTTGGACCGGATTGAATCGCAGGGCAGCGTCGAATTGATCACTCAGTTCGCGGCCGTCATCCCGGTTGAGATCATCGGCAATCTTCTGGGCGTGCCGCATGACGAACGTGAACCGCTGCGCGGCTGGTCCCTTGCCATTCTCGGCGCGCTCGAACCGACGCCGACCGCCGCGATGCTGCAAGCCGGGAACCAGGCGGTTCGAGACTTTCTCGTGTATCTGCAGAGACTGGTCGCCGATCGTCGCCGCCATCCCGGTGAGTCCGCAAACGACGTGCTGACGCGCCTCTTGGGAGATAAACACGAGGCCGCGCAACTCACCGAAATGGAGTTGCTGCAGAATTGCATTTTCATACTCAATGCGGGGCATGAAACCACCACCAACCTCATCAGCAATGGGCTGCAACTGCTGATCGACTGGCCCGATCAGCGACGCGCTCTGCTCGAGAATCCGCAGCTGATCAAGACCGCCATCGAAGAGTTTTTGCGCTTCGAGAGTTCCAATCAGCTCGGCAATCGGCGTACCACCATTGCCACGCAACTAGGAGGGCAGGACTTGCCTGCGGGCACACAATTGAACCTGTGCATCGGTGCAGCGAATCGAGACCCGGAGCAATTCGAGGGGCCGGACAGATTGGACCTTGCGCGCACGCCAAACCGGCATCTGGCATTTGGATCCGGCGCACACCTCTGCATCGGAGTGAATCTCGCGCGCTTGGAGGGTAGGGTGGCCATTGGGCGTTTTCTCAACCGCTTTCCCCGATACCGGCCAACCGGCACCCCGGTTCGCGGCGGGCGGGCGCGCTTTCGCGGCTTTCTGTCCGTTCCGATAGAAGTAGGTTGAGGCAGCGAAACGCAATATGTTAATTGCCGGCCGTTCCACGACGGCGGGTTGCTGCCGAAGAATCCTCGCCGCAATCTCTGTGCTGCAGTATTCTGAGCCCATAGGCCGTTTACGGGATGTTCTCATCGGTGCTTCGCCCGCGTGCGGCTGCATAGCTTCGAGAAAAAATTAAATAGGGGTATTCCGTCATGCCAAGGTCCAAAGGATGGGTCGTCGTCAGGTCGACGCTGCGCGAATGGACGCGTTGCCTGCAAATTCTCGTCATCACGGCGCTAGCCGTAGCGGTCGCGCTAAGTGCCTCTGATGCATCCGCACAGCAGAGCGGGGCCGGCCGTTTCAAACCCTACGCCCGCACCGGCCCGATCGTGGCCCACCGGCAGCCTCTATCGCTGCGGGAGAAAGAGCGCGTCAAAGTGGTGGTCACGATGAGCGATGAGTCGGTCGCCGAGGCTCGTGCACTCGCGCCGGATCATGTTGTGAGCAGGGCAGATCACGACGCGATTCAGTCGCGGGTGGAGCGCCAGCACGCGTCACTCGAGCCGGCGATTGTATCGCGCGGCGGCAGGGTGCTTGCGCACTACCACGCCGCCATGAACGGTATGAAGATCGAGATCGCGCGCGGCGAAATCGCAGGCCTGTCGAGCTTGCCCGGCGTAGTCCAAGTCGTTCCGGTACCGACGTACGCTCTTAAGAACTCCGTCAGCGTGCCTTACATCGGTGCGCCGGCAGTCTGGCAGGGAACGCCCGCATTCAAGGGTGAGCATGTCAAAATTGCCGTTCTCGATACCGGCATCGATTACACGCATGCGGACTTCGGCGGCCCCGGCACCGTAGACGCGTTCATGGCCGCCGCCGCGACCAGCACGTCGCCTGCGGATCCGGCGATGTTTGGACCGAACGCGCCCAAGGTCAAGGGTGGCACTGACCTGGTTGGCGATGACTACGATGCAAATACCGCCGGCAGCGTACCCGCTCCGGATCCGAATCCGCTCGACTGCAATGGCCATGGCAGTCACGTATCGGGCACGGCCGCCGGATTCGGCGTCGCGAAGGACGGCACCACTTACCACGGTCCCTACAACGAGGCGGTCTATAGCACTGGGTTTGGCATCGGCCCCGGTGTCGCACCGCTCGCCGACCTCTACATGGTGCGCATATTCGGCTGCAGCGGCACGACGGACGTGGTTACGGATGCCATCGAATGGGCGGTACAAAACGATATGGACGTGATCAGCATGTCGCTGGGCGCGGCCTATGGTCCCGCCTCCAGTTCGGATTCGATCGCCGCTGACAATGCGGCGAAGGCCGGCATCATCGTGGTGGCGGCGGCGGGCAACGAGGGGCCCGCGCCCTATGTGACCGGCGACCCCGGTTCTGCGACCCGCGCCATCAGTGTCGCGGCCATGAACGCACGTCCATTCCTTGCCAACGGCGTGCGAATCGCGTTCTCTTCGGGCGGCGGCGCGAACGGCGTCGAGGCGAACAGCCTGCCGCTGCCGAGTGGCAGCGTGCCGGCGGTGGTATTGACCACGTCTGCCGCCGCGCTCGGCCTCGGCTGCAATGCCACGGACTTTCCAGCGAACGCGGCGGGCGCGCTGGTGATCCTGTCGCGCGGCACGTGCTCGTTTGTGCAAAAGGCCACCAACGCTGCAGCCGCAGGCGCGGCTGCAGTCGGCGTCGTCAACAACGGAGCCGGCTTCTTCAACCCGGCGATCGACGGTGTCACCATTCCGTTCATCGAGCTGCAGAAAACCGACACCGCCACCTTCCTGGCGGTGCCGGCGGCAGCCACGGCCTCGGTGGTCCCGGCAAACGTGCCTGATACGACATTTAAGCTGGCGGCCTCATTCAGCTCCGGCGGACCTCGCGATGAGGACGGAGCGCTCAAGCCCAATGTCACGGCGCCGGGCGTCAATGTGTTCTCGGTCAATATCGGCAGCGGCAACGGCGGCACTTACGATTCCGGTACCTCCATGGCGACTCCGCATGTCGCCGGGGTCGCCGCCCTCGCCGTGCAGGCGCACAAGGATTGGAAGCAGTCGAGTTTGCGTGCGGCGGTCGTTGAGACTGCATCGCCGACGGCCCTTCCGGACTATGCACCGCGAATCGAAGGTTCGGGTCTGGTGCAGGCGGTGGGAGCCACCACCACGGATGTCACCGTGCAGGGCGATGAGGACGGAAAGATGGGTCTCTTGTCTTTCGGTGTCGCCGAGCTGACGCGCGACTATCGTGATGAGAAGGACCTCGTCATTCGCAATCACGGTCGCTTGCCCGCGGCGTTCACGGCCACCGCGACCTCTCCGGGAGGCGTACCGCATTCAGTCAGGCTGTCGAGCTCGACGGTATACGTCCACGGCCGCGATGAGACGACCCTGCGCATGTCGCTCGCGGTACCGGCAAAGACCGCCGGCGGCACCCATGACGCGAATGGCGTCGCGTTTACGGACGCTTCCGGCGTGATCACCTTGAATCCGGTGTCATCGTCGAACCACGGGGTAAGTTTGAATCTGCCGTACTATCTCGTGACCAGGGCGCGATCCAATGTCGATGCCGATTTGCGCGACGGCAAGAATCCGAGCATTCGACTGACGAATCGCAACGGGGTGATTGCCGGCAACGGCGACTTCTATGCCTGGGGCCTTAAGAACCCGAAGACCGGAATCATCGACGCGGCCTACGAGCCTCGGGCCGTCGGTGTGCAGACCAACCCGATCTCGGCCACAGACAGCGTTCTCGTGTTCGCCGTGAACACCTATGGCCGCTTCTCCAATCCCGCCGTGGGCGAGTACGACATCTTCATCGACGTCAACGGCGATGGAGTCTATGACTTCGTGCTGTTCTCAGGGGATGTCGGAGCGATCGAACTCGGCGAGGTGAATGGTCAAATCGGGACGTTCCTCATCGATCTTAAGAGTAACGCGTTGATCCCGGAATTCCCCGCCGACGCGCCGACCGACGGCTCTACGCTGCTGCTGCCGATGTTGGCTTCGGACTTGGGGATTTCACCGACGAATCCTCGCTTTACTTACGCCGTGCACGCCTTTGACAGTACCGCAGCAGGCGAGTCCTTGGCGGGAACCGCCTCGTTCAATGCCTTTGCGCCGTCGATTTCCAACGCCATGTTCGTATCGGT
This sequence comes from Gammaproteobacteria bacterium, assembly GCA_025358615.1. Lineage (GTDB taxonomy): Bacteria > Pseudomonadota > Gammaproteobacteria > Steroidobacterales > Steroidobacteraceae > Bog-1198. The sequence goes on from JANYIY010000411.1 coordinate 25,175, forward strand.
GCCGCCCAACACGAGCACAGAGGTGCCTGTTGTCATCAATAAGGCCGAGTTCAGGAAGACTCCTGCGCTGGGCTTCATGGTCGTGACGGAAGACAACGTCTCGGGAGGGAGCCAGGCGAATCTCTTGAAGTTGCACCACTGACGAGCCGCGGCTGCGCCGGAGTCGCCATGACTTCGGCGCGGCCGCATTTTTTTGATTTTGCACCCTCCCCCTCGAAAAGCTGCACAAGCTGGAGGGTCAGTTCGGAGTGCCGAAACTCGACATCGACCCGCTCAACGGGGGGCCGGCGAGTGGACCGCCCAAAACGGGATAAGTCCCTCAAGCATCCTTACGGGAGCGCAATACCCGCAGCTTGCTTTGAAAATCTTCCATATTGATGTAGGCGCCGCACATGTGGCGGTGACCTTGGAACGAGTGCCGCCCATGCATGGTGCGCCAATTATCGAAGAACAAGACCGTTCCCGGCAGCAGCCGCATGGAAATCTCGTGCGCGGGATCGTTGATCAAGCGATGCCAGAGCGACAATGCGCGATAGAACTCGTTCATGCGGGCCGTGGGCAGCCTGAAGGGCGCTCGATCGTAGTTGTTGTAGGCGATCTGTTTCACGTCGCCGTGGTCATCGAGTGCGATGATGGGATGTTCGGCTTTCAGATGCACGCCGTCGCCCAGGTAATGTGCCGGCACCTTGATCTCGGTCAACACTTCGAAAGCTCTCGGGTCGCTGTTGCGAATCGTCTCCGCCACTTTGAAGCCATCCACCAGGGTGCTGTCGCCTCCCGAGCCGTCGAATTGCAGACAACTGAACATCTGAAATCCCGGCGAATCGTTGCTGTAGGTGCCGTCGGTGTGCGGGCCGATCGCGACCGAGGTGTAGGCCGTGTCTTTGAAAGCCATGTTGGCGGAGAACTCCCACATGCCCCCAAAAATGGTCTCGCGCACGTAACCGACACGCTTTACCAGGGCCTCAGTTCCGGCCATGGACGCCTCGGCGCCAGTGGTCAAGGCGAACCCGAATTCCTCGACCAGGGAGAGCCAACGCAGTAGGCCGGCATCGGAGCCCATGACTTCTTCGTGGCTCACGCTCGGGAAATTCTCGCCCATCGTGTCTCGATCCCACAGGGTTCGGTGCGGGGCGCGCGACCGGCCTTTGGTCTGGACGATATGCCAAAGAAATTGGGCGGGAAATACGCTGACGCTGTCGTCGTGCCGCCAGGAGATGTGCAGTGCGTTGCCGCCGTCCTTGATTTCGATCTTTGCCGGCATGATGTCCATGGGTATCGAAAAGGTATCCACTTCGCGCTGCAGCGTGTCGGCGTTCAAACTGTGTTTGGCATGGCAATGGTCGCGCAGCCAGAACGGCGCGAATCGCGCCGGCGGTGCCGTTGCGCCCCAAGTCACTTCCACCTGGCCATCGATGAGCTTGGCGGAGTTCAGCAGCGCCGCGGAGTGGACTACTTGCTGCAATACGGGCTGATTCATCGGGATCCCAGTGTCGTTGATTGTGATGCTACTGAACGATCGTATAATAACGCACGCGGGCCGTCAATTCGCCGGGGAACAACATAGCTATTGCACGGCCGTGCCGTAGAATTGTGCGGTGACCGACAACAAGACCGCCACCGTCACCATTCTGCTGTGCGCCCTGGGCGCGATCTTCGAGGGCGTCGACCTGCAGGTAGCCGGGGTCGCCGCCGCGGGCATCATTGCCGAGTTCAAGCCGGTTCCGGAGTATCTGGGTATTTTCTTCAGTGCCAGTACCTTGGGGCTGTGCGGCGGCGCGCTGCTGGGCGGGCGTTTATCGGACCGGGTCGGACGCAAGCGAGTGTTGATCACCTCGGTAGCCGTGTTCGGCCTGTTTTCCTTGCTGGCCGCGTCCGCGACCACCTTTTGGGCGCTCACCTGGGCGCGCTTGTTGACGGGATTCGGTCTCGGCGGCGCCTTCCCCATCTTTGTCGCATTGACGGCGGAAAGCAGCGCTCCCAACCGGCGCAGCTCCAATGTTGCGCTCGTCTACAGCGCCATGCCGTTTGGCGGGGCACTGGTAAGCCTGCTCAGCATGCTCACGGCGCCTGCCCATTGGCGGCAGCTGTTCATCGTCGGCGGTATCGCCCCGCTCATTGTGGCACCCATCATGGCGGCATATTTGCGCGAGTCGCGGGCGTTTGAGCAAACGCTTGCCGTCGTGGGCCAAGGCAAGTCGCATGAGGCGGGCTTCCTCGCTGTCTTTGCGGAGGGCCGTGCCTCGAGAACAGTCTTGTTGTGGGCGAGTTTCTTCTTAGGATTGTTGACCCTGTACTTATTGTTGAATTGGCTTCCGACCTTGCTTCTAGGGTTTGGGCTCGACAAGCGCCATGCGTCCTTCGCGCAGATTGCGTTCAACTTGGGCGGGGCCGTTGCTGCACTCTTCGTCGGGAAATTGCTGGATGGTCATCACCGCCGCAGCAGCGCCATTGTGGTGTTCGCGGCGCTGCCCGTGTCGCTGGTATGCTTGGCACTGGCTCCGCAGCAGTCATCGGTCATCGTCTTTATTGTATTGCTGCTGGGGATCGTCGTGCTCGCCTCGCAGGTCGTCATGTACGCCATGGCGCCGCAGTGCTATCCGACACGCATTCGCGGAGTCGGAGTCGGCACGGCGGTGGCCGTCGGACGAGTCGGATCGATCGTGGGGCCGGCCATTGCGGGCGTTCTGGTCGCGCGTGGTCTGTCCACGTCGCAGTTATTGCTGATTCTCGTACCGGTGACCCTGGTCGGCGGCGTCTGCGCCATTGCCCTCGTCTGGATCATGACGATGAACCGTGGCTACGATGATCCGCGATGATCATTGCGGCGCCTTTTCCAGCACTAAGCCCGGGGCTGCGCACCGATGAAGGGACCTTTTTGCGAGGGCGGTACCGGTGTGCGTCGAGACTTGCGCCATAGATCATAGATCGCAAGCGCGCCGGTGAGCGTTCCGAGCAACGCAAAATACGCCGGCGGCCCGAAGCTTGCGATCAGGCCGCCTGACAGCACCGGCCCCAAGGCGGCCGCGGTTCCGTTGAGCAGCAGCAGGGCGCTGCTCGCAGCCACCATCTGGGTGGGTTCGAGTTTATCGTTGACGTGTGAAACCGACAAAGAATAGAGCGTCAGCACCAGCCCGCTGAACAGTGCCGCGAGCGCCAGAAATGCCGCATGCGGCATATGCGGAAAGGCAACGATGCTGCCTGCGACCATGGTTGCCAGCGTGCATACGATGGCGATGACGGTGCGCCGATCGATGCGATCCGACAGCCGGCCGACGGGATACTGGGTTAACACGGCGGCTAAAATGCTCACCGCCATAAACGTGGCAACACCGCTGGTTTCCAGGCCGCGAAGGCGTGCGTACACCGGGCCCATGGAAAAAATGATGGCCGATATCAGGCCCGACACGGTAACCCCAACCACTCCCAGCGGTGAATTTCGGTACAGCTCCGGAAGATGAACCTTGCGCGGTAGGGCGCGCTCCGGCACGGCCTGCGCGGACAATACGATGGGGACCATGGCGAGGGAGATGAGCACCGACACCAGCATGAACGGGATGGCAGTCAGCGGGTTCGATACGATGAGGAGGAATTGTGCGGCGCCAAGTCCGCCGTACAGCACCAGCATGTACACCGCGAACAAGCGGCCGCGATTGGCGCGGCTGGCGCGATCATTGATCCAGCTTTCGGCCACCACGTAAATGCCGGCGAAGCACAGGCCGGAGATCAGGCGCATGACCCCCCAGGCCACTGGGTTGACGAAGCAGCCCTGGATCAGAACTGCCACTGAGGCCATCGCGGCAAGAGCGGCGAAGACGCGGATGTGCCCGACTCGCCGCAGCAAGACGGGCGCAATGACGGTGCCGAGTACATAGCCCACGTAGTAGCAGGACATGACGATGCCGGTGACCGTCGCCGGGAATCCCTCCAGCGTGGCGCGCAGTCCCAGCAAGGTGCTCTGCAGACCCGCGCCCAGCATGAGCACGCCCATACCGAGAAGCAGCGGCCAGGTCGAGGTAATCGCGCTAAGCGGCACGGGGTTCCGATTCGTAGCGGCTCAAGATCCACAAGGCGGCCGGCAAGGCGGTGAAGTCCGCCAACAGCGCCAGAACGAAGGCCGACGAGGCGACGATGCCGAACTCGCGCATCGGCGGCAGGTCCGACATCGCGAGCGCGAGGAAGCCGCTGGCGTTGATCAGCGTCGCAAATAGAATGGGGCGACCGGCGACCAGCAAGGCGTGCTGCATAGCGCCGGCGGTGGTGCCGGCCGATTGGCCTTCTTGATAGTGATAGAAGAAGTGAATCTGATCGTTCTCGGTCGCGCCGAGCACCGTCGAGCCGATAAGGATGGTGGCGATGTTGAGGGGAATGCCCACCAGGCGCATGACGAGAAACACCGACAGAATTGCGAACAACGACGGAATCATGGTCATCAGTCGGGCCGACGGGCTGCGAAACACCAGCAGGAAGGCGAGAAAAATGACACTCGCGGTGAGTGCAAAGCTTTGTGTGAGGGTGGGCAACAGACGCTGAGTAATCTCCACGCCGAGCACTCCTTTGCCGACCACACTGCCGCGAATTGCGCGCAGCGCCGGTAGGCCGGCCCCCGATACGCCGGCGTGGGCCGTGGCCCAGGCCTGCTCGACGAAGGCGCGCATGGCGCCGATCCGGCCGAACAGCCTGGCGCGTCCGCGTATGCTTAGCCGCACATTGGCAAGGTCGGTCACGTCGACGTATTCCCGCGCCCCGGGTTCGGTGAGCAAGATTTGCTCCAAATCCGCCGCGAGCTTCGGCCAATCGGCAGCCGCAGTCGGCAGCCGATCGGAGCCGGTCTGCACATAGCGCGCCCAGCGCAGCACCGACGTGGGGCCATCGACGGCGGTGATGCGTGGATCGCTTTCGAGCCTCAAGGTCAGCTGCTCCACAGCGCGCAGGAACTCCGGGTCCAACGCGTGACCGGGCGGAGTCTGCAGCCACAGCTCAACCATATCGAGCGCGTTCGATTCCTCGAAATGCCGAGTATCCTGGGCCACGCGCTCACTGGGATTGACGTAGGTCAACACGTCCATCTCGAGCGCGAGAGGTGCGATCGCACCGGGGACGCCGAATAATGCGGCCGCTCCGCACAGCATCATCAGCAGCGCGCCGCCGACCAGCAGCCAGCGGAAGCGGCGGGTCGCCGGAACCAGCGCGTCGACGAAACGCGGAAACCACTTGCCGGCCGGCCCTTTTTCCATGCGCATGGGCGTGCGCAGCAGCGACTGCAGCGCAGGAAACAGAGTAAAACAGCCTATCCAGGCCACGATCAGTCCGCAGGCAGTCCATAGCCCCATCTCGCGTACCGGACGTATGTCGGAAATCGCCAGCGCGCCGAAGCCCACCGCGGTCGCGAACATCGAGGCGGTGCAGGGCAGGAATTTATTCGCAATGGCACGCGCATGGTGCTCGAGAGGAGTCGGCGAATCGTCCGGTTCGATGTACCGTGAATGAATGTAAACGAGCGTGGCGGTAGTGGTGACCATTACGGTCAACGGCACCAGAGTGGAGATGACGGTGTGCGACCAGCCGAACAGATAGGCCAGTCCCATCGCGATGGCGACGAGGGTGCCCAGCGTCAGTATGATGGCCGCCAAGGCGCGCCAGGAACGGTAGATGATGAACACCAGCGTCATCAGAAAAACGCCGAACAGCGGCATGAAACGCACCGTGGCCGCGCCGGTTTGCCGCTCCAGCCAGGCGTCGAGCCAGGGCGAGCCAACGCGCCGCACTTTGGTGATCGGTCCGCCGGAGTCCTCGAGCGGCAGCACCAGGGCATCGATCGCGGACAGAGTACGATTGCGCTCGGCCGGCGATTTCACGCGCAGCTCGAGTGCAATACCGAAATACTGCTCACCCAGAAGTCCGGCTCTGCGGAACAGCGGTGTCCCGGTGGCAAAGGCGCGCACACGCTCGGCCTCGGCGGGAGTGATTTCTCCGGCCGTACCCGTACGGCGATACAGATCCAGCAGGCTATGCGCCTCGACATGCGGAATCTTGGCGAGTTCGTGCTCCAGCCGATCGGCGGCGCCGAGCGCGGCAGCGCTCAATGGGTCCGGCGCTTCGAGCATGATCAGCGCCTGCTGGCCTTCGGGAAAGATGCGATCGAACTGGGCGGTGGCGCGCACCACAGGATCGTCGGCAATGATGAGACGCTCGATGGCGGGATCGTCGGGCACGCGCAGAGCGCCGTAGATACCCGCGGCCGCTAGCACCAGGAATGCGGCGGCGATCCAGCCTCGCGCACTCAGCACGCGGATAAAAATTCGAACCACCTTGGGCGAAGCCGGGACACTCATGTTAGAAAGCGCGCTCCTTGCGGCCGGGGAGACCTTCAGCGCGGGAGCATGATAGCCTAATCGAATGAGTGCATTGTTAGCTGCATCACTGGCCACTTTGGTGTTCTGTGCCCCCGGATATCCCGGCGCGGCCGGCGACGCGCAGCCGCTGGTCGACCAATTCGCAGGCGCCGCCGCGGCGACTTCGGGCTGGCCTGCGGGAAGTCTGGCGGCCGTCTACGATCCGACCGAAGAGGGTGGCCTGGCGAAGCTCAAGGGTACGGATGCCGTGCTCGCCTTCGTGCCCTATCCCTTCTTTGTCGAGCATGGCGCGCAATTGCATTTGGCGCCGCTGGTCCAGGCGGACGTGACGGATGTGGGTCCGCAGCAGCGTTGGACTTTGGTGGCAAAGGCCGGCCGTGTCACAAATCCCAAGTCCATGGCCGGATATACTCTGCTCAGCGCCGCGGGCTATGCCCCGGATTTCGTGCGACACAGCGCGCTTCAAGGCTGGGACATGCCGTCCGACGTCAAGATCGAGACCACCGGACAAATCTTAAGTGCTTTGCGACGCGCCGCCGCCGGAGAGCCGGTCGCCGTACTGATCGATCAGACTCAGGCCGCAGCGCTGCCGAGCCTGCCCTTCGCCGCGCAACTCAACACCGTGATTCAGTCTGCGGAACTTCCCGTAGCGTTGATCGTCGTGGTCGACTCCCGGGTACCTGCCGCCCGCGCCAAGGCATTGCAGACGGGGCTTCTGAAAATGAACGCGGCGACGGGGGGCGTCGACTCCTTGGGACCGCTGCGCCTGCACGGTTTCGTGCTGCCGAAATTGCCGCCCCGCACAGCGGCGCCGTGATCAAGCGATTTTGGATGGGCTGCCTGCTGCTGGCGGTCGCGGCATGCGCCACCCGGCTGTCGTCCCCGCCGGCGTCCTCGCCGCCGGCGCAGAGTGCCGAGCCGTCTTCGGTGGCCGAGTTGGCTGCCGCCATCGATGCCGACGCGAAGCGCAGCGATCACGAGTCCGACGCAAAGATACGCGAGTCGCTCGCGACCGACGCCGGCCGCAACGCGGACGCCTGTCTTGCACGGGAGCCGCAGGCCGCCGCCTGTCTCTATGGGCGCGGCATTGCGCTCGGGCTCATGGCGCGGGCACATCCGACTCACGCCGGCGAATTCCTGAACAGCATGCTCGATGCCTTGGCGAAGGCCGAGACGGTGGATGCTACCTACCAAGAAGCGGGCCCCGGGCGGGTGCGCTCACTGGTGCTGATTCGCGCGCCCGGCTGGCCACTGGGCCCCGGCGACACCGACGCCGGGCTGGTGGCCGCGCGCCGTGCAGTCGTGCTCAGTCCGCTGTATCCGCCCAATCTGTTGGCGCTGGCAGAGGCGCTGGCAAAGTCCGGAGACGCCGCCGGCGCCAAACTGAACTACTCGCGCGCCCGCGACGCGGCATTGGCGCTGTCAGCCGGTGGGGATCGAGAGGACTGGCTGCGCCAAGCTGAGCAGGGATTGCAGCACAGATAGCGGAATGCGGCGTGCCACAATTGCACGGCGCATTGCCATGATTGATCACGAAGGCGGGCACGTCGACTGGTAGCCTGAGCCGGGAAATGAAATTCGCGGGCAGGGATACTTAGGAGCGGCAGTGACAAATTCGCGTTGGACGGCAATGGTTCGTGTGACCGCGAGTTTGTGGAAGGCTTGGGCTCGGTGCGCGCAGGCCGTGTTCGGCGCTTGGGCCTGGGAGGCCCCGCGCTGGTTCACTTGGGCTCGAGGCGCCCTGACCGGTATCGGCCGACGCTGGTCGTACTCGGCGCGCAGCCATCCTCGCACCACCGGTGCCGTCCTCGTCGGCATCGTGGTCCTGGCGCTCGGCAGCTATGCGTCCTGGCACTGGTACCAATTGCTGCCGAAGCCGGAGTTCGCCGCCTTCTCGCTCACCGCGCCGGGGCGCACCCGCATAGAAGAAGAGAATGCCAAACCGGATCCGCTGACTGTCCGTTTCGATCGTTCGGTGGCGGCGCTCGCTTTGGCGGGCAAGCCCCTAGCGAATGGTGTGAGCATGGCGCCCGGTCTCGAGGGCACTTGGCGCTGGCTGGATGACCGGGTACTGGAATTTCGCCCGAAACAAGACTGGCCGATCGGGCAAGTCTACAAAGTGGCCTTGGACAAGGCCATCCTGGCCCCGCAGGTGCGTCTCAAGGATTATGGCTTGGAATTCGGCACCGCGAGCTTCGCGGCGCATATCTCCGCCAGCCAGTTCTATCAGGACCCGGTCAATCCCGGCGTCAAGATGGGCGTGTTCGATGTGCAATTCACGCATCCGGTGGATCCCGCCGAATTCGAGCGGCGGGTGGAACTGCGTCTCGCCGGGCAAAAGGAGGGTGTGCTGGGAGTGGGACGCGAAACCACGCCCTTCACCGTCGTCTACGACAAACTCAAGCTCATCGCCTCCGTGCATTCGGCCAGCCTGCCGATCCCGAAGGATCCGACTGCCCTGGAAATTCATATCGATGCGGGCGTTCGCGCTGCGCGCGGCGGCAATCCTACCCCGACGCCGCTGACGGCCGGCGCCGCCGTTCCTGGGCTTTACAGTCTAACGGTGACGGGCGCAGAACCACTGGTGGTCAGCAATCAGCGCAATGAACCCGAGCAAGTGCTGCTGGTCAATCTCTCGGCGGCCACCGGCGAGCGTGATATGGCGCAGGCGGTCAAGGTCTGGGTTCTGCCGAAGGTGCGGCCCGCGCATGACGTGGTGCCGGCAGCCGGGCGTGAGGACTCGCCCTACGGCTGGTACAACCCGAAGGAAGTCTCGGACGCGGTGCTGAGCGCAGCGGAGCCGCTGGCGCTGGAGCCGATTGCGGCGGAACGAGAGTTCGTCGAGAGCCATAGTTTGCGCTATCACGCCGACGTCGGACGATTCCTGTTCGTGCAGGTGGACAAGAACCTGCGCTCATTCGGCGGCTACCTGTCGCCGCGCACCGAACGTTTCATCGTCGCGGTACCGCCGTTTCCGCCGGAGCTGAAAATCCTTTCGCAGGGAAGTTTGCTCGCCCTGTCCGGTGAGCACAAAGTCGCTGCGCTGGTGCGCGACCTGCCGGGGGTGCGTATCGACATTGCGCGCCTGCTGCCGGCGCAGCTGCAACACCTGGTATCGCAGTCGAATGGCGATTTCTCCAATCCCAGCTTCTATGGCGGTCTGGGTCCCGACAATCTGACCGAGCGCTTCGTGCGCAAGGTACCGCTCGGCAACCTGGCACACGGGCAGGCGCACTACGAGAGCATCGATCTCGGCGAATATCTGCACAGCGGCGCGCAAGAGAAGCGCGGCATTTTTCTGTTGACTGTCCAAGGTTATGATCCGCGCGCCGAAGCGGCGCAGCAACGCGCGGCTGAAGCGCGTCGGCGCGCCGCGGCGCTGCCGGCTGCGACCGCGGCGGCCGCGAATGACGACGAAACCGAAGCAGTCGGCGCCGACGACGCAGGCAGTAGCGAGGAGGCATCCGCGGCGGCTGCCGGCATGATCGACAAGCGTCTCATCCTGGTCACGGATTTAGGCATTGTACTCAAGAGATCGACCGACGGCACCCAAGATGTATTCGTGCAGTCCATCGCGAACGGGCTGCCGGTCGCCGCGGCCGGCGTCGATATCGTCGCCAAGAATGGCACGACCTTGGTCACGCAAACGACCGATGCGCTTGGCCGGGCGCATTTTCAGAAACTCGACGACCTGACGCGTGAACGCGCGCCGCTGTTGGTGCAGGTCAGAAAAGCCGGCGATCTGTCTTTTCTGCCGCTGATTCACGGCGACCGCCGTCTCGATATGTCGCGCTTCGACATCGGCGGCGTTCGCAGCGCCCGCGGCGCGAATCAGTTGACCGCCTATCTGTTTTCCGATCGCGGCATCTATCGGCCTGGGGATGCAATCCACATCGGCATGATCACCAAAACGGCGAATTGGTCGAAAGATTTGGCCGGGATCCCGCTGGAGGCCGAGATCCTCGATGCTCGCGGACTGACGGTGGCACGCCAGCGATTCAAGCTGCCGGCAAGCGGGTTCGCGGAACTTTCGCACACCACCCCCGACACCGCACCGACCGGCACGTACACGGTGAATCTGTACATCGTCAAGGATAGTCGAGCGGACGCCGAGATCGGCACAACCACGGTTCGCGTCCAGGAATTCGAGCCGGAGCGGATGAAAGTCACGGCGCAATTAAGCGCGGAGAGTGCCGATGGCTGGGTTACACCTAAGGACCTCAAGGCGCTGATCAACGTGCAGAATCTGTTCGGCACGCCGGCAGAGCATCGGCGCGTGGAAGGAACATTGACGCTGACGCCGGCATTTCCGGCCTTCCGCAGCCTGCCGGATTATCGCTTCTACGATCCCCAGCGCGCCAAAGAGGGCTACAGCGATCGACTGCGCGATGCCGACACCGACAGCCAAGGCAATGCCGTTTTCGACCTCGGGTTGCAGAAGTACGCCAAGGCGACTTATCGCGTTCATGTGTTGGCGCGAGCCTTCGAACCCGGTAGCGGGCGCTCGGTGACCGCCGATGCAGCCGCACTGGTATCGGAACTGCCGTTCCTGGTCGGCTTCAAGGCCGACGGCGACTTGGAATATCTGTCGCGTGACGCCAAGCGAATCGTTTCTTGGATCGCGATCGACTCGAGCACAAAAAAAACCGCGGCGGACGGTCTGACGCTGAAGCGCGTCGAGACCAAATTCGTCTCCGTGCTGACCAAGCAGAACAACGGCACCTATCAATATGAGTCGCGAAAAAAGGACGTTACTCTGTCGGAGGCACCGTTTGCCATTCCGGCAGCCGGCCTCGAACTGGCGCTGGTCACCGATGCGCCGGGCACGTACGCCTACCTGATCCGCGATGCCGCCGGACTCGAGCTCAACCGAGTCGAATATACGGTGGTGGGCAGCGCCAATGTGACGCGTTCATTGGAGCGCAATGCGGAGCTGCAAATCACCCTGAATAAGAAGGATTATTCGCCGGGCGAGGAAATCGAACTCAGCATCAAGGCACCCTACACCGGCGCCGGCTTGATCACCATCGAGCGCGACCGGGTGTATGCGGCGCAGTGGTTTAAGAGCGACACCAGCGCATCGGTGCAAAAAATTCGTTTGCCGGCCGACTTCGAAGGTAACGGCTACATCAGCGTACAGTTCATCCGCGACCCGGCGTCGGAGGAGATTTTTACCAGTCCTTTGAGTTACGGCGCAGTGCCCTTTGTCACCAGTCTCGCAGCGCGCACCAATACCTTGACCTTGCGTGTTCCGGATCTGGTAAAACCCGGCGAAGTTCTGCATTTCAAGCTCGGCAGCGCTCATCCCACGCGCGCCGTCGTGTTCGCGGTGGACGAGGGCATACTTCAGGTCGCGCACTACCAGACACCGGACCCGCTGGGAGAGTTCTTCAAGAAGCGGGCGCTGGAAGTCAAAACTTCGCAGATCCTGGATTTGATTCTGCCGGAGTTCAAACGCATTCTCGCTGCCGCGGCTCCCGGCGGCGACGGCGAGGCCGCCTTGCGCCGCAATCTCAATCCCTTCAAGAGAAAGCATGACAAGCCCGCGGTGTACTGGTCGGGAATCGTTGACGTTGAGTCAGAGCGTGACTTCGCGTGGACGGTGCCCGACACCTTCAACGGCTCGCTGAAGGTGTTTGCGTTGGCGGTCGCCGACTCGACCATCGGTGTTGCGCAGTCCCAGACCCTGGTGCGCGCGGACTTCGTTCTGAGCCCGAACATGCCGGTGGCGGTCGCTCCGGGGGACGAATTTGAGGTCAGCGTGGGTGTGGCGAACGGGGTTACGGGGTCGGGGACCGGCGCGGCGATTGAAGTCACGGCCGATCCTCAGGCACAGCTCGAAATCATAGGTCCGCCGCAGCAGACTTTGAATATCGGCGAGCGGCGCGAGGCGGTGGCGCGATTCCGTTTCCGCGCGCGGGCGCAGCTCGGTGCGGCAGCGGTGAAATTTGCGGCGTCCTGGCGGGGACATTTATCCCGCTTGGCCGCCGCCGTCAGTGTGCGTCCGGCATCGCCGTACCTCACGGAAGTCACGGCCGGCTATTTCGCGTCTGCCACCGACGTGCCCGTCGGCCGCTCGCTGTATCCGAACTATCGCAAGCTCGAGGTGGGCGTCTCAACCCTGCCGCTGGTGCTGGCTGGCGCGCTCGCCACCTACTTGGACGACTATCCCCATTTATGCACGGAACAACTCGTCAGTCGCGGCTTCGCAGCTCTGGTGGTTGCGCGGCAGCCCGAACTTGCGCCGGCCGCGGGCTCGCCGACGCATGCGCCCGGTGAGGCGACGACGGCACTGCTCGCGGTTCTGCGCAGCAGACAGAACGCCGAAGGCGGCTTCGGCCTGTGGACGGCCTCGGTCGGTGCCGACGAATTCGCTTCGGTGTATGTAGTGCATTGGCTCATAGAGGCACGCGAGCGCGGCGAAGCGATTCCGGCCGATATGCTGCAGAAAGCATCGGTGTGGCTGCTGCGCTACGCCGCAAGCCCGGTGCCGGACGACGGGTCCGCGGGACTCGCCGGTTTGCGCAATCGAGCTTACGCCACCTATTTGCTGACTCGTCAGGGAACGGTGACTACGCCGATTGCGGCCGGCCTGCGCGAGACTTTGGACGCTCGATATGCCAAGGCCTGGAAAGGCGACATTACCGCGGCGTACCTGGCGTCCGCCTACCGGCTGCAACGCCAGGATCGCGAAGCCGCCTCGTTGATGGGCAGCTTGGCCGAGCAAATCGGCACGCCGAGCGGCCGGCGCTTCGCCTACTACTACGATGACGCCATCCGCGATGCAGAAGTCCTGTACCTGCTGTCGCGTCATTTCCCCGAGCAGGCGCGCGTGCTCAAGGCGCAAAATCTTCAGGCGCTGGTAACGCCGCTCAGCCGCGGTGAATACAGCACTTTGTCCTCCGCAATGCTGGTTCTGGCATTCGACGCCTACGCCGGCAGCGTCGCGGCCAACGGTCTCGACAAATTCTCAGGCTCGCAACTGGCTGCCAATGACAAGCGAAGCCCGCTGAGTTTTAAGGGAAAGCTATTGTTGCGAGGCTCATACGAGGGAGCTACCAAGCAATTGCATCTGGTCAACGATACGGGTTTGGCAGGATTCTTCGCCATAACCAACTCGGGATTCGATCGCAGCCCGCCGCTCGGCGAACTGCGTCAAGGGATCGAGATCCTGCGTGAATATTTGGACGCACAGGGACAGCCGGTCACAACGGTGCGCAGCGGCGATGAAATCATCGTGCGACTGCGCATGCGCGCCATCGATGCGCAGTACATCGCGAATGTGGCCGTGATCGATTTGTTGCCCGGCGGTTTCGAACCGGTGTTGCAGCCGCAAGCAGCCGCAGAATCCCAGGCGTCATCGGGCGGCTGGCAGCTGGAATTCGCGGACGTGCGCGAGGACCGCGTGCTGCTGTATGGAGGGTTGACGAAGGATCTGGCCGAGTACCGTTATCGCATCCGCGCGACCAACGCAGGTGCATTTTTGGTGCCGCCGAGCTACGCCGAATCCATGTACGACCGTACGCTGCGCGCACGTGCATCGTCCGGCCGCGTGACGGTAAAACGTCCCGACGAACCCTAGGCTTCCGACGAGGTGGATCCGATGCAGCCGCAGCGCATGCAGCGAATCTCTCGAAGGATCGGCTATGCCGCGCTCGCGGTGATGCTCGCCTGCGTGTGCGCGGTGGCGATCGCCCGTATCTGGCCGAAGGCACCGCTGCGCGCGCTCACACCGGGATCGACGGCGATCAGCACGCAGCGCGGCGAGCTGCTGCGCCTGACGCTGGCCGCCGATGGTCAGTACCGGCTCTGGGTGGATCTCGAAGGGATGCCACAGCGCCTGCCCGCCGCCGTGGTCTTGTACGAGGACCGCTGGTTCTACCAGCACCCCGGCGTCAATCCCATTGCGTTGGCGCGTGCGGTCTCGCGCAACAGCCTGGGCGGCCGGCGCTTCGGCGCGTCGACTATCACCATGCAGCTCGCACGGCGGCTGTTTCGATTGGATTCACGCAGTACGCTGGGAAAATTGCGGCAAATCGCGCTGGCCCTGTGGCTCGAAATGCGTTACAGCAAACACGACATTCTCGAAGCCTACTTGAATCTAGCGCCCTATGGCCGCAACGTCGAAGGAGTCGGCGCGGCCAGCCTCATCTATTTCGGGTCGCCGGTTGCCCGACTATCGGTGCCGCAGCTCATGACTCTGGCGGTGATTCCGCAGAATCCGCGGGAGCGCCGGCCCACACCGGCCGCGCTGGCCGGCTCGGCGCTCGATGTAGCGCGCAGCCGCTTGTGGGTGCGCTGGCTCGCACGTGAGCCGGACGATGTTCGATTCTCGGGCGGCATGGCAGCAGTGGTGCCGTCGCGAAGTCCCGAGCAGCTGCCGTTTCTCGCGCCGCATTTGACCGACGCGCTGCTGCGCGAGACTAGCGGCGATGTGCGCACGACGCTCGACCTGCGGCAGCAACGCACAGTCGAACGTATTCTGCGCGCCTATATCAGCAGCCAGAGTGCTCTGGGAATCCGCAACGCCGGCGCCTTGCTGCTGGAGCTGAACGGCGGCCGTGCGCCGGTGCGCGCCTATGTGGGATCGGCGGACTATCGAGATGTTGCGATCGAGGGTCAGGTGAATGCCGTGACGGCCAGGCGTTCACCCGGGTCGACCTTGAAGCCATTCGTCTACGGGCTGGCACTCGATCAGGGATTATTGCATCCGCGTACCATTCTCAAAGATGTACCGACGGCATTCGGGCCTTTCAGTCCCGAGAACTTCGACGGCCGATTCGTGGGACCGATCGCGGCCGAAGATGCGTTGATTCGCAGCCGCAACGTGCCGGCCGTCGCTGTGGCCAGCCAGCTGTCGCGTCCCAGTCTGTACGATTTTCTGCAGCGGGCAGGCGTGGCGCGCTTGCAAGGCGAACGCCACTACGGTCTGGCGCTGGCCTTGGGCGGTGGCGAAGTGTCGATGGAAGAACTCGCGCGCATGTATGCAATGTTACTGAACGGCGGCCAACTGCCGGAACTGCAAGCTATAGCAGATACATCCACGGTCGCCGCCGCTGGCTCGGCGACCTCCATGGCTCCGTCGCACGGTGAGCGGCTGCTGTCGGAGGAGGCGAGTTTCATCGTACTCGACATGTTGAAGAAAAATCCGCGCCCCGTGGCATCCGGCTCGTGGCAGAGTTCGATTCGACCGGCAATGTGGCCAACGACTTCGCGAGCGCTACGCTGGTGAGTGGTGCGACGCAAGTCTACAACAACAGCTCCGGTAACTGGCGCTTTG
>JANYIY010000250.1 GCA_025358615.1 Gammaproteobacteria bacterium
CAAGCCTTTGCCGTCAAGAACGGCCGCCTTATCGCCGTCGGATCGACGGCGGATATCGTTAAATTTGCAGCCAAGCGCACCCAGGTGATCGATGCCGAGCAGATGACCATCGTGCCCGGTTTCATCGACTGCCACAATCACGCGGTCGGCGACGTGCTGCTCTATGAAGTCCTTGTCGGCAATCCTTACGAGGTCGAGATCGTCACCATCGAGAGCATCATCGACAAGCTGCGCGCCAAGGCCCAGACGACGGCTGCGGACACCTGGGTGGAGGGCTATTTCTATGACGATACGAAAGTAAGGGACAAGCGCCCACTCAACCTCCATGACCTCGACCGAGTATCCAAGGACCTGCCTGTCGCGGTCCACCACCGCGGCGGCCATACCAGTTACTACAATAGCAAGGCGCTGCAAATGGCCGGCGTCAACAAGACCACGCCCAACGTCCCGGGCGGAACCTATGATCGCGACTCGAATGGAGAGTTGAACGGCCGAGTGACCGATCGCGCGCGCGTCGTATTTGCCAAGATCGGCAGTCGGCCGGTGTATTCAGCCGACGAGAAGATGCGGCGCGACCGCGAAGGACTGGCGCATATCTCCAAGGAGTTCGTGCGCTTCGGTCTGACGGGCGTCTGCCATCAGGGAGGCAACTTGCAGGCCCTGGCACAGGTGCGCGCGCGAGGCGACTTGCTGCATCGGGTGAGCTACGAAGCCGCGGGAGCCGAGTTAGAGGCGATGGTGGCCGGCGGCATGACCACCGGCCTGGGGGACGAATGGATCAAATTCGGAGCCACGTTCGAGCACACCGCCGACGGGTCATTCTCCGAACGTACGATGGCGCTCAGTATCCCCTATCCGGGCATATCTCCGCCGTATCGAGGCAATGTGACGGAGACGCAGGAGGATTTGAATGTTTGGGTCGAGCGCATGCATCGGGCGGGCATTCAAGTCAATTGCCACGCCAATGGCGACGTCGCCATCGATCATGTGCTGACGGCGTATGAACGAATGTTGCATGCGCTTCCACAAGCCGACGCGCGGCCGCGGATTACCCATTGCACGTTGATCAACGATGATCTCGTGCGCCGTATCAAGGCGGTGGGCGCGGTGCCCGCCCTATTCACCTCGTATGCCTACTACAACCCCGACAAGTTCAGTTTCTACGGCGAAGAACTGATGAAGCGCTGTATGGCCTATCGCACGCTGCTTGACGCCGGTGTCCCGGTAGCCGCCGGTTCGGACTTCAGTCCGGGACCGTTCTCGCCGTTGATGGGCATTCAAGGCATGATCACCCGCACCGGCTGGAACGGAGAAGTCTGGGGCGCAAATCAGCGGATTACCGTGGATGAAGCGTTGCGGGTAAACACCATCAATGGCGCGTTCGCCACGCGCGAGGAAGCGATCAAGGGCTCGATCACGGCGGGCAAGCTCGCCGATTTCGTGCTTCTGGAAAAGGACCCGCACGACGTTGATCCGAAGGAAATCAGCCATATCAAAATCAACAGGACAGTGGTGGGCGGCAAGACGGTGTTTCCAAAATCTAACGCCTAACGGCAGACGTTCGAGTGTGGGGGATATCGGCGCGCGGCACGGAATGTCCTGGGATTTTAACGGGAGAGGGAATTATGCGAATCGGGAAACACGCAAAAGTCAGGTCGATGCCGCACCGCTGGGTGTGACGCCCAAAGAGGATTGCCTGGACGTGAATGTCTGGCCGCCGGTCAGCTGCCGCGCAACAGAAGGTTATCGCGGTAGCTTCGGCTTAGACGCAACAGCGTGCCATCTTGCAGCAACACGTCGCAATCACCATGCGAGCGCGGGTGAATCTCATTCACGCGGTCCATATTGACGATAGTGCAGCGGTGAATTCGCGTAAATTGGCGGTCGTCGAGCTTTTCCATCAAATCCGACAGAGAGGTGCGTATTAGGAACGATGTTTTTCGCGCATGTAAATTCGCATACTCGCCGGTCGAAGCGATCCAATCGATTTCCTCGGTTTTCAGGAACATGAAGCCGTCTCCATGCTTCACAAGGACTCTCGACAGGCGTCTATTCGCGTCGGGCCCGGCAGGCGCCACAGCTTCCGATCCCTCCGAGCCGCTGGCCAGCTGCTGATCCGACTTCCCCGCGGCGTCATTGCACAACAATAGTCGAGCGCGGTGCACGACTTCTCTGAATCGGGCAGCGTTGATCGGTTTCAATAAATAACTCAAGGCATTGGTATCGAACGCGCGCATCGCATAGTCCGCGTGCGCGGTGACGAAGACCACCGCTCCAATATGAGCATCTTTGGATCGTCGGATCACCTCGAATCCATCGAATCCGGGCATTTGCACATCGAGAAATACCAAGTCGGGCCGATGGGCGGCGATTTGCACGACGGCGTCGGGACCGTCAACCGCCTCGCCGATGACTTCGATATCGCGCTCGTCCTGCAAATACAGTCGGATACCTTTACGAACAATAGGAGCATCGTCGATGACCAGCGCACGGATCATAGTGCAGCTCCATTGGAGACTCGCGCCAGCGCATGCGAAGGCGACGCAGTGAAGGGAATAGTGATGGTGACGATCGCCCCACCGACGTCCGAGCGACCGTAGGCAATAGTCTGATCGGTGCCGTAGAGAAGCTTCAGCCTCGACTCGGTGGCAGACAGGCCTACTCCGCTGCGGCAGGGCGTGGCCGTTGGGAAGCCGGCACCGCTATCTGCCACTTCCAGTATCAAGCGGCCCTCCAGCCGTCGGGCACCGATGCGAATGATGGCGCACCCCGGCTTGACGGCTAAACCGTGCACGATGGCATTTTCGACCAACGGCTGCAGCAG